>CALGUJ010000372.1 GCA_937902055.1 uncultured Pelolinea sp. | reverse complement strand
CCAGGATCGCGATGGCGGTGGGGTCGGGCAGCGTCAGCGCCGGGTGGCCGAAATAGGCTTCATCGCAAGCGATCAGCCCGCGGTTGATATCCACGCAGAATGCCGCCAGTTTGGAACCGCAGGTGCGCAAATACTCCAGATCCTGCGCGCTGAATTCGCTCTCGTCGTGGCAGGCTTCGATGGCCGCCATCACCACCGGAATGCCCGAGGCGAACAGGATATCGGCCGCTTCGGCGTCCTGCCAGATGTTGTACTCGGCCAGCGGATTGGAATTGCCCTCAAAAGCCGCCCCGCCCATGATGGTGATGCAGGGGACTTTCTTCATTACATCCGGCGCCTTTACGATCGCCAGGGCGACATTGGTCAGTGTACCCAGCGCGACGATTTCGATATCGCCATCACCTTCCCGCACGATGTTGATGATCGCGTCGACCGCGTGCATTTTCTCTATTTTCAGTGTTGGTTCTTTCAGGGTGCCCAGGTCGCCCATGCCGTCGTTGCCGTGAATCGAGGTGGCGTCGCGGTGGGGGCGGAACATGGGCTTGGCTATGCCCTCATACACCGGCGGCGCGTATGTGCCGGCCGCTTCGATGCAGATGAGCGCATTGCGGGTGGCGGTTTTTACCGGGATGTTGCCCACCACGGTGGTGATCGCCAGCACCTTCAGCCGCGGTTCACGCAGCGCCATTACAATGGCGACCGCATCATCCGAAGCCGTATCGGTATCGATAATGATCTTTTTCAAAGGAATCTCTCCGCTTTTGGGATTTCGCAATACCGGACAATTATACATTCCATGGGTGAAACATGGATCACTTATATTAATTAAATTTTTTAATAACATAACAAAAATCAAACAGAGCGCTTACGTTTCCCCGGTAATCCAGCGTTTATAATGAATCCACTGAAGAGGAAGAATCAAACATGATCGGTGGCGGCAGTTGGCACAATTATTTACGGTCGGGCAGTGATGAAAAACCCAAATTAACTCGCGATTTGCTCAAACGGGTCTTTCAATACGCGGCTGCCTATCGCTGGAAACTGGCGGCGATGTTGTTCCTGATCCTGGCCACCACCGGGCTATCCCTGCTTTCTCCGCTGATCCTGCGCAACCTGATCGACAACACCATCCCTTCGAAAGATATCCACCAATTGGTATTGATGGCTCTCGCGCTGCTGGCGCTGCCGGCCGCCAAGGGCATCATCCAGGTGGTGGAACGCCGCCTGAACGCCAGCGTTGGCGAGGGCGTGATCTTCGACCTGCGCTGCGCCCTGTTCGAGAAATTCCAGCGCATGCCGTTGAGCTTTTTCACCCATACCAAGGTGGGCGAGATGGTCAGCCGCCTGAACAACGACGTGATCGGCGCGCAAACCGCCATCAGCAACACCATCGTCAACCTGATCACCGACCTGGCGCAAGCCGTGACGGTTTTCATCGTGATGGCGACCATCGAATGGCGCCTGACGCTGATCAGCACAGCCATCATGCCGCTGTTCATCCTGGCCGCCCGCCTGCTGGCGGATAAACTGCGCGACGCCGCCCGCCAGCAAATGGAAGCCAACGCCGGCATGAACGCGGTGATCAACGAAACCCTCAACATCGGCGGGGCGCTGCTGGTGAAGCTGTTCGGCCAACAGGCCAGCGGCGCAGCCCAATTCCGCCAGCGCGCGCGAAAAGTGCGCGATCTGGGCGTGCAGCGCGCCGTGATCGGTTCAATCTTCTTTATGATCGTCGGGCTATTGGGCGCCGTGGGAACCGTGCTGGTTTACGGTTTCGGCGGCTGGCAAGTGATCATCGGCAGGTTGTCGGTCGGCACCATTGTAGCGTTGGGTTCATACCTCGGTATGCTCTATAGTTCGCTGCAAAGCCTGGCCAACGCTCCGGTCGAATTCAGCACGTCGGTAGTCAGCTTCGAGCGCGTGTTCGAAGTGATCGATCTGCCCATGGAGATCGAAGAAAAAACCGGCGCGCTGGCGCTGGGCAGGGCGCGCGGAGAAATCCGCTTCGAGCACGTGTGGTTCGAATACAACGACCAGCCTCAGGGTTTGCTCAATCCCGTACAGCGCTTCGGGCGCGACGCGGATGAAAAACCTGTGCTTTCGGAAGAGATCAAGACCGCTGTCAAGGAAACCCCGGAAGGCGAAAGCCAGGCGCGCAAGGTAGCCCTGCGCGACATCGATTTGGCCATCCAACCCGGGC
>CALGUJ010000371.1 GCA_937902055.1 uncultured Pelolinea sp. | reverse complement strand
ATCATCACCGGTGCGCCGGTGGAACACCTGCCATTTGAGGAAGTGGATTATTGGGATGAGCTGACCGCCATTATGGATTGGGGGCGGGCGCACGCGTTTGCGTCGTTCTTCATTTGCTGGGGAGCGCAGGCTGCGTTCTATCATTACTACGGAATTCCCAAGTATCCCCTGGCGGCCAAGCAATTCGGGGTTTTCAAGCATCACGTGACCGAGAAGAACGTCATGCTGCTGCGCGGTTTCGACGACGTGTTCTACGCGCCCCATTCGCGCCACACCGAGATCCGCCGGGAAGATATCAAAAAAATTCCCAGCTTGCAAGTGCTGGCCGAATCGGACGAGGCTGGCGTGTACATCGCCGCCAGCCGCGACGGGCGACAGGTCTTCGTCACCGGCCATTCGGAATACGACCCGCTCACCTTGCAGAAGGAATACGAGCGCGACCGCGCGGCCGGGCTGCCCATCGAAGTCCCGCTGAATTATTACCCCAACGACGACCCCTCCCAGCCGCCTTTGGACCGCTGGCGTTCGCACGCGCATTTGCTGTTTGCCAACTGGATCAACTACTACGTTTATCAAAATACCCCGTACGACCTGAACCGGGTGGCTGATTTGGTCCGGAACAACGCCGGCGGGGAGAGCGGCGCATGACCTGATTGAAGATACGAAATAAGGACTTTATTTAAAAACTAAAAATTCATACATAGAAAAGGAAATATCACCATGACTGCCAAAGAGACAACCAGACAATTCGGATTCAACACCCGGCAACTGCATGCCGGCCAGCAGCCCGACCCGACCACCCGCTCCATGGCCGTGCCGATCTACCAGACCACTTCCTACGCTTTCGACAGCGCGCAGCATGCCGCCAACCTGTTCGCATTAAAGGAACCCGGCAACATTTATACGCGCATCATGAACCCTACCAGCGACGTGTTCGAACAGCGCATCGCCAGCCTGGAGGGCGGCGTGGGAGCGCTGGCGGTGGCTTCCGGGCATGCCGCCCAGGCGCAGGCAATCCTGGCGCTGGTGGGCGCCGGGGATCACATCGTCTCGGCGTCCACGTTGTACGGCGGCACCTACACCCAGTTCGCCTACACCTTGCCGCGGCTGGGAATCGAGGTCACCTTTGTGGATTCGCGCGATCCGCAGAATTTCCGCAAAGCCATCCGCCCCAACACCAAGATCCTGTACGGCGAATCGCTGGGCAACCCGCTCATCAACGTCTTCCCGCTGGAAGAGGTGGCCGGGATCGCGCGTGAATTCGGCATCCCGCTGATGATCGACAACACTTTCGCAACGCCCTACCTGCTGCGGCCGTTCGAGTACGGCGCCAATATCGTGGTGCATTCTGCCACCAAATTCATCGGCGGGCATGGCACCTCCATCGGCGGCGTGATCGTGGACGGCGGCAATTTCAAATGGGAAGGCAATCCGCGTTTCCCCAATTTCAACCAACCGGATGATTCCTACCACGGCCTGGTTTTTGCCTCGCTGGGCGCGGCGGCTTTCATCACCAAAGCCCGCGTGCAGATCCTGCGCGATTTTGGAGGCTGCATCTCTCCTTTTAATTCCTTCCTGCTGCTGCAGGGGCTGGAGACGCTCAGCCTGCGTATGGACCGCCACGTTGCCAACGCGCAAAAGGTGGCCGAATTCCTCGGTAAACACGAGAAAGTTGCCTGGGTGGCTTACCCCGGTCTCGCGGATAGTCTGGATTATCAAGCCGCGCGCAAATACTTCCCCAAAGGGCCGGGCGCCATGCTGGGCTTCGGCATCCGCGGCGGCGCGCCGGCGGGCAGGAAATTCATCGAGAGCCTGAAGTTGTTCACCCACCTGGCCAACGTGGGCGACGCCAAAAGCCTGGCGATCCACCCCGCCACCACCACGCACAGCCAATTAAATGAAGAACAATTGAAGAGCGCGGGTGTTTCACCGGATTTCATCCGCCTCAGTATTGGGCTGGAAGATATCGAGGATATCCTGTGGGACCTCGGCCAGGCGCTTGCAGCAGCCTGAAAAACCAAACTCCCCGTAACTTGCGGGGAGTTTTTTATTTAGGGTGACCCTGATGGAAGAACCGCACGGCTTCGATGATCCCGCCGCCCAGCATCGTGTCATCCTGGTACAGCACCACGGATTGCCCCGGAGTGGCGGCTGTCTGCGGCTGGTCGAAGACCACGCGCATGCGCCTGCCATCCAGCGGCGTGGCCTGGCAATCGGCTGGGGGCTGGTGGTAGCGGAAGGCCGCTTTGGCGCGCAGGGGTTCGGCGAGGTTTTCGAAGGCGATCCAGTTGAGCTGGCCGGCGCTCAGCTCGTTGAATTGCAGGGATTCCTTGGGCCCGACCGTTACGCGCCCGCTGGCGACGTCCTTGTCGATCACGTAGAGGGGTTCGGCCAGCCCGCCGATGCGCAATCCCTTGCGCTGGCCGATGGTGAAATTGTGGATGCCCTTGTGTTCGCCAAACACCTTGCCCTGCAGGTCGACGATCTCCCCGGGGTGAGTTTCCTCTTCAGTAAAGAAGGACTGGTAATTGCCGCCGTCGATGAAATTCTGGCTTTCCGGCTTGTGCACGTATTCGGGAAAACCCTTCTGTTTGGCCAGTTCGCGCACCTGTTTCTTGGTGTATTCGCCTAGCGGAAAGAGCACCTGGCTGAGCTGCGCCTGGTTCAGGCGGTACAGGTAATAGGACTGGTCTTTCAGGGGGTCGATTCCCTTCCTCAACCGGTAGCGGCCGGAGGCGCTGTCGAAGGTGATGCGCGCGTAGTGGCCGGTGGCGAAGTAGCTGAATTCGATGCCGCTGGCGCGGGCTTTCCTGAGCATGACACCGAATTTAATCAGCGGGTTGCACAGGATGCAGGGGTTGGGCGTGCGCCCGTCCAGATATTCGTGCGAAAAATCGTGCAGCACGATGCGGGCGTATTCCTCGGTCAGGTCCACCACGTAGTGGGGAATACCGATCCTCTCGCAGGCCAGGCGCGCGTCCTGGATGTCCGCCAGCTCGCCCGGCCCGTAACAGCCGGATTTATGCGCGCCGCCCGGCTGCGCCTCGCCCACCCAGATCTGCATGGTCAGGCCGATCACCTGCGCGCCGCTCTCTTTCAACAGCAAAGCGGCCATGGTGGAATCCAGCCCGCCGCTCATGCCGACCGCGATTGTCATTCTTCAAATTCCTTTTATACTGATCGCCAGTGCAAGCTTGACTTTCTCAAGTGGATCAATGCTTCTTGTGCCTGTGCGCTTTTTCCGGCTGCAGCTCGCTCCCGATCAGGATGCCGAAGCGTGGCAAGACTTTGCGGTGAAGCACGTAAATCAATGCCGTGATCAATAGAGCCGCCAGGAACACCAACAGAGAGGAGCCGATGCCGTTCATCCACTGCGGGTTGACCAGCATCACGATTGACAGAGTCAGCATAAGCGCCCCGCTGATCAGTTTCAGCAGACGGCCGTGTTTTTCCTCCACGCGGCTGGCGCGCATGGTCACCGCGGCCGAGGTGAACAC
>CALGUJ010000370.1 GCA_937902055.1 uncultured Pelolinea sp. | reverse complement strand
GCCTGGGAACAGGTGCTGGTCGCGCCTTTTTTCAATGACGCCCCGCATGAAATTGGCGAGGTGCAGCGCATCGCCATCCTGGGACTGGCAGCCGGCACCAGCGCACGCCAGGTATATGAAGTTTATCCCCAGGCGCAAATCGACGGTTACGAGATCGATCCAAAGATCATCGAAGTTGGCCGTGATCTGTTCGAAATGGACGTTCCCTCACTGGATGTTTATGCTGAAGATGCCCGATGGGGGCTGGCACATTCCGGCCAACGATACGATCTCATCAGTATTGACGCTTACCGCCCTCCTTATATTCCCTGGCACTTGACCACCCGCGAATTTTTTCAGGAAACTTACACGCATTTGAATGAACAAGGTGTATTGGTTATCAATGTCGCGCGAATCCTGGATGACCGCCGCCTGGTGGACGCCCTCTTTACCACCATTCAGTCAGTTTATCCTTCGGTTTATATTGTCGACCTGCCGGATACTTTAAATTCGATCATCTTTGCCACCCGCCAACCGACGCGCATTGAAAACCTGGCGCTGAACTACCTGGCGCTCGACAGTGACGCATCAACGCCGTCTTTATTGATGGAAGCGCTGCAAAGTGCAGTGCTTGGGATGCAATCCAATCCCTCCGAAACCATCCTGTTCACCGATGATCATGCCTCCGTGGAATGGATCACCAATGATATGATCTTCGGCCTTTTTAAATCCGGTCAATTGGAGACGCTGCATTGAAAATCATTCAGAAACTGATCCTCGTCCTGGTTGTGATCCTGTTCCCATTATTTGTCGTCACCTGTTCCATCCGGGTGGCTTTGACGCCAATCTATGTTAATATGGAATACAACCGGCCTGGTTTTCCTGCGGATGCATATGGATTTACCACCACCGACCGCTTGCAGTGGGGTCAGTATTCCATCGATTATTTGCTGGGAAAAGTCTCCGACCGTGATTTCACCGCCCAAACCTTGCCGGATGGAACGCCGCTCTTCAACGCGCGCGAGCTCTCGCACATGCAGGATGTCCGCGACCTTTCGCTGGTGGTTCTGCAAATCTGGAAAGGGTTGTGCTTATTCTACGCTCTCGCGCTGCTCGCCAGTCTGGCCTGGAAATGGCCGGGGCAGTTTTTACGGGCGCTGCGTGACGGTGCCCTTGCCACCATTGCCTTGATCGCTGCCATCCTCGCGGCGGTCTGGATGAACTTCAACCTGCTCTTCACAAAGTTCCATCAACTGTTTTTTGAAGGGGATTCCTGGCTTTTTTACCTGACCGACAATCTCATCCGCCTCTTCCCGCTCACTTTCTGGCAGGATTTATTCATTTTCATCGGCGCATGCACCATTCTGTTCTGCCTGATCCCAATCCTGCTTTCTCTGTCAAGAAAACATTCCTGAACAGGATCCGATTTATACGGAAATTTAAACCAATTCTTGGTAATCCGGAGTGTCAATCATCTAGCGCCATTAAACTGCCCCAATAACGGTAAGCTGCCTGATTTCGTAAACTCCAAACGAAAACAAAAAAGGGCGCGGTTCAGATTTGCACCGTGCCCTTCTGATTGAAAAAGGTTACATTTAGCGAATGGCGATCGGATTTTCCGGATTCTGCTCGATGTCGAAGATATGGAACTTGCTCATATCGAAAGCCATTTGCACCTTGCTGCCGAGTGTGTATCTGGAACGCGGATCCACGCGCGCGACCAGGTCGTGCGAACCGCTCATCAGGTAGACGTAAATTTCATCACCCATCAATTCCAGCAAATCCACCTTGCATTCCACCGGAGCAGCCTTAATGCCGGTAGAGGGAAATTCCGGATTGTAGATATCTTCCGGACGGATTCCAAAGATGACTTTTTTGCCATCATACGGTCCGTAGACTTTGTTTTTGTCTTTGGGGATTTCCAACTTGAAACTGTCGGTTACAACGAAGAGTTTACCGTCGGACTTGGAGATTTTCGCCTGGAAGAAATTCATGGAAGGCGACCCGATAAAACCGGCCACGAACTGGTTGGCAGGGCTGTCGTATAACGTTTGTGGTGTGTCCACCTGCTGCAGTACGCCGTGATTGATCACCGCGATTCGCGTTCCCATGGTCATCGCTTCCACCTGGTCGTGGGTGACGTAGATGAACGTTGTCTTCAAACTGTTGTGCAGTTTAGTGATTTCCTTGCGGGTCTGCACGCGCAATTTGGCATCCAGGTTGGAAAGCGGTTCGTCGAAAAGGAACACTTTCGGTTCGCGTACGATGGCGCGACCCACCGCCACGCGCTGACGTTGACCGCCGGAAAGTTCGCGTGGTTTGCGGTTCAACAAATTTTGGATTTCCAGCGTTTTGGCAGCCGCGTCCACGCGCTTCTGGATTTCCTCTTTCGGCATTTTACGCAGCTTCAAACCGAACGCCATATTCTCGAACACGGTCATGTGCGGATAAAGCGCATAAGATTGGAATACCATTGCGATATCGCGGTCTTTCGGGGGAATGTCGTTCACAACCTGATCGCCGATCTTGATCGTGCCGGATGTGATTTCCTCCAACCCTGCCAGGCAGCGCAATGCGGTTGTCTTGCCGCAGCCGGAGGGGCCTACCAATACCAGAAATTCTTTGTCGTCAATGGTGAAGCTGAGATCATTGACGGCCAGTACGTCGCCAAATTTTTTTACGACGTGATCGAAAGTAACACTTGCCATGATTTTCCTCCTGTCTCATGTTTTAGTGGCTTAATTATAGGACTAAATTGGTGAAAATGAACATGAGTGGCAATATGACTACTGTCACCTTCTTTAAATAAAATGAAATATGAATGAATCAGAATGCTTTCAGAGCACCAACCAAAATTTCGATATCTTCAGCCTCAAGCACCGGCGACATGTGCCCGATCCGAAAGACTTCTTTCTTTAAATGGCCCAAACCGCCCGAAATTTGGATATGGTGCGAATCCAGCAGGTATCTCACCACCTGTCCGCTTTCCACACCCTGCGGGGGGCGCGCAGCCGTTAAAACCGGATTCATCAGTTCATCCGGTGTGAAAGGCTCCATCCCGGCTTCGCGCAAACCTTTGCGCAATTGCATCGCCAAACTTCTGAAGCGTTCCATGCGGTTGGCGATGCCTTCCTGCATCAGCAGCTCCAGCGAAACCAGCAAGGCATTGACGGTATTGGTCGGCATGGTGATGGGCGTTGGGTGCCAGTCGCCCCATTCCTGCGCGTATTTGCGCCAATTTTGCACGTTGGTATACCAGCCATGGGCTTTCCGGTCGGAGCGGTCGATCATGCGCCAGGCTTTCTGGCTGATCGCGACGGGCGCCAGGCCAGGGGGCGCCCCCAGGCACTTTTGGGTAGCCGAGGCGCACAAATCCACATGCCAGCCGGCCACGTCGTATGGCAGCCCGCCTAACGAAGAAACCGCGTCCACAATGAAAACCGCATTGGCAGGTTTAACAATCTCCCCGATTTCTGCGATCGGGTTGAGGATGCTGGTTGAAGTCTCGCCATGCACCACCGCAACCGCTTTCGCGTCGGGGTGTTCCCGCAGCGCTTCTATTATGTCCTGCGGATCGAGCGGCCGCCCCCACTCGCCTTTCACCTCGATCACCTGCAGTCCGTTATTTACGGCGATATCCACCAGGCGGTCGCCGAAAAATCCGTTATTGCCGATGATGATTTTTTCGCCTGACAGCAGGCTGCTGCCCATGCAGGCGTCGATGGCGCAAGTGCCGGAACCGGACATCAGGTAAACGTCATAATCCGTTTCCGCTATACCGAATACCTGTTTCAGGATCGCGATCACCCGGCTGTATTTTTCCACCCAGGCGTCCCCATAATGCGGTTCCACCGGCTGGTTCAAAGCCGCCAGGACGCGCGCGTCAACTTCAACCGGGCCGGGGATCATCAATTTCACATTAGAGTCCATGTACTCATACCTCCATGCGTGACAGATTCATCCTACCCAAATTCACGCATGTATTTATAGTGCCGCTTGTGACCTATCCGGTAAACAAATTACTCGATTTTTCTTTGATAAATTGGTGCCGTTGTGTTGGTTATAACGGGAGTCATCCAGCACAGCCAGGCGCCCCAGCGGTTCGCCGCGTTGGGAGAACGCCATCAGAAAAATCCCCTCACCATCGCGGTAAGAGGCCTTCTATCTGCGGTTTATCATGACGCGCTCATCCCCTCCCAAAGGCGGCACTCATTGGAGGCCTTCTTTGTAATTTCGAAACGGCAAGCGTAGAAAGGTATTGACTTCCTTACAATTATCGGTATTAATTTCTTTAATGATCATGATCGGCTTCCATAAGTGAATGATCGGGCATCCCCATATTATCAACTCGGCACATTCAACGATGTCAGGATCATTCTGCTGCAGGGTGAGATATAATACCTGCTCATCCATTAACCCAATCTTACAGGATTCGATATGTTTCACAATTCCAAGGGGATTTCCGACTTCGATCTCCGCAACGCAATTTCATCCAACCGGCTGCTTGGTTTGTGGCGCCTCATGCGCGGTTATCAATGGGATTACATTTTCGCCACATTAATGCAAGGTCTCTCGGCATATTCCAAAACGGCCACATATTTGCTGTTAAGTTATTTTGTCGATCATTACGTCCTGGCGTCCACCGGAAAATATCCGGTCTGGTTGATCGCGTTGGCCTTTGTTGCCGCGGCCGCCTTTCAGGGGTTCTTTACATTTGTGAGCGGCCGTTCGGCAGCCAGAACTGCCGAGGGCACCATTGAAAGGCTGCGTAATTATCTCTACGATCATTTGCAGCATTTGCCTTTCGCTTACCACGCGGAAACCGACACGGGTGAGTTAATCCAACGCTGCACTTCCGACGTGGATGCGCTGCGCCGTTTCTATAATGATCAGGCCATCGGCGTAGGCCGCATTGTGCTGCTTTTTGTGGTCAATTTTGCTGCCCTGCTGCAATTAAACGTCAAATTGGCTTTATATTCGGTTGTGGCGGTACCCATCATTGTGGTGACATCGGTCTACTTCTTCAAGAAAGTATCCGCCGCGTATGAATCCTATCAGGAACAGGACGCGGTTCTCTCGACCACTCTACAGGAAAATCTCAGCGGCGTACGCGTGGTGAAAGCTTTTGCCCGCCAGCCGCACGAGATCGAGAAATTCGAACGCACCAATTGGGAAAAATACCTGCGCGGCAAAAAACTACTGACCATCCACTCGCTCTTTTGGCCGATCTCCGATACGATTTGCGGATTCCAGATGCTGGCCGGTTTCATGCTCGGAGCATTGATGGCTATGCGCGGCGAAATTACCGTCGGCAATTATCTTGCTTATGCCGGCCTGGTGGTTTGGATCATCTTTCCGCTGCGTGGCCTGGGGCGCTTGATCGTGGAAATGTCCAATGGCCTGGTTTCTTATGACCGGGTATTCAAGATTATCAAAGAAATCCGCGAACCGTTGGATGACGGCAGCTACCAGCCCAAGGCGGATATTCGTGGTGAGATCGTCTTTGAGCGCGTGAATTTCGAATACACCCAGCAGGAACAAGTGCTGCACGACATCAGCTTCAAGATCGAAGCCGGCAAGGTCGTGGCGCTGCTCGGTTCCACCGGGTCAGGTAAAACCACCCTGGTCAATCTGCTGCCGCGTTTTTACGATTACACCAGCGGGAAAATCCTGCTGGACGGGCATGAATTGAACACCTTCTCGCGCCGTTACCTGCGCAAACACATCGGCATCGTGGAACAGGAACCATTCCTGTTTTCACGCTCGATCCGCGACAACATCACCTACGGCGTCGGCAGGGACGTTCCGCAAGAGGAAGTCGAACAAGCTGCCAAGATGGCTGCCATCCACGACGTCATCCTGGGTTTTCCCGAAGGGTACCGCACATTGGTTGGTGAACGGGGCGTGACTGTGTCCGGCGGTCAGAAACAACGCCTCGCCATCGCGCGCACGCTGTTAAAGAATCCCTGCATCCTGATCCTCGATGATTCCACTTCATCGGTGGATACCGAAACAGAAGCGCAAATCCGCGCGGCAATGCAATCGTTGATGAAAGACCGCACCACCTTCATCATCGCCCACCGCATCCAAAGCATCATGAATGCCGACTTGATCCTGGTGATGGAAGATGGCCGCATTATCCAGCATGGTACGCATCAAAGCCTGCTGAAAGAATCGGGCGTTTATAAACAGATTTACGATATTCAAACTCGCATTGAAACCGAGTTGGAAGAGGAGCTTTCCAAGATCGGAAGAGCACACGTCTGAACTCCAGTCACGAGTGGATATCT
>CALGUJ010000369.1 GCA_937902055.1 uncultured Pelolinea sp. | reverse complement strand
GATGATCAACAGCGTGCCGCGTTCGGAGCAGATCCGCCGGACTGCCTGCAAGTATTCGTGTTGGGCGGGATAAACGCCGCCTTCGCCCTGCACAACCTCAAGGATGAGAGCCGCGGTTTTATCGGACAATGCCTGATCGAGGGCTTCGACGTTGTTGAAAGGCACGTGGCTGAAATCGGGGATAAGCGGCGCGAAGGGTTCACGGTAATGCTTATTCCAGGTGGCGGAAAGGGCCCCCATGGTGCGGCCGTGGAAAGAGCGCATGGCGGCAAGGATGGCGGTGCGGCTGGTGGAGATGCGCGCGAATTTCAGAGCAGCTTCCACACTTTCAGCGCCGGAATTACAGAAAAAGACGCGTTCCAATCCGGGAGTTAAGGAGGTCAGTTTTTCCATCAACGCGCTGCGTTGATCGTTCGGGAATGTTTCGAATAGGGTAACCAGTTTGACAGCCTGCTCGTAAATGGCAGTGGCCACCCTGGGGTGTGCATGTCCCAGGTTGGCCACGCCATGCCCGGAGGAGCAATCCAAATAAGCGATGCCGTTTTCATCCCACAGGACGGCGCCCGAACCGCGCACAATGACCAGCGGCTGCTTGGCGTAAACCCCTGAGGTGTGTTTTGTTTCTGTTTCAATAATATTCATTATGATTCCATTGGTTCATTGAATGGTCGTTCCGCTGCCTCCCAAGGCAGTCGTGATGGGTTCAATGCCGCAACCGTCAGCGATGATCACACGCCCAACGCCGCCCTGAAGCGCTTCTTGCGCTCCAAGAATTTTTTTCTTCATGCGCCCCTGCGCCATCTCCAGAGCGGCTGGAAGTTGTGATTGAGGCAACTGATGCACCAGCGTACTTTCATCCGGGAATTTTTCCAGCAATCCCGGAACGGCTGTCAGCAGGATCAAAATGTCTGCTTTGAGAGCGGCAGCCAGCATGGCCGCCGCGCGGTCGGCATCCACGTTGAGTGCTTCGCCTTTGGCGCTGACCGCTACGGGAGCAATTACCGGCAGCAGATCCAGGGCGAGCAGAGCATCGAGCAGGCGCGTGTTGACCGAGTCGATTTTACCGGTGTAATCGTCGCGGATGATCTTGCGCTTGCCGTTCTCGATGGATTGGATGGAATCCTTGCGCGTAGCCATCAACAAGCCGCCATCCAGTCCGCTCAAGCCGAAGGCGTTCACGCCCAGGGAGCGCAATTGTTCGGTGAGCAGCGAATTGACCTTGCCGTTGACCGCCATCAAGAAAACTTCCAAAGTATCACGGGAAGTGTAGCGGGAGGTGTAGCCGGAGGGGGAGGTGATGAATTTGGGCGGTTTACCCAAGGCTTCGCCCAGGGCGTTGGCTTCGGCGGAACCGCCGTGAACGAAGACCAGCTTCTGCCCGGAGGCGACCAGACGCGCGGCGTCCGCGCAGATGGCGGAAAAATCGAGTCCTTCGGTACCCCCCAGCTTGACGACAATGATCGAGGAATTGTTCATACTCTATTCCATTCCTTGTTAACAGGGGTGCAGCCCGCCGAATTCCAGAGCGAGAGTCTCGTCCCAACCCAGCATCAGGTTCATGCACTGCACGGCCGAACCGGAGGCGCCTTTCATCAGGTTATCGATGGCGCATATGGATACCACGTGCCCGCTGGATTCATCCAGGTCGAAACCGATGTCGGCGTAATTGGAACCAGCCAGGATTTTCGGTTCAGGCACGCGGTAGATACCGCGGCTTTCCTTGACCACGCGCACGAACGGATTTTGAACGGCGGCGGCGCGATAGGCTTTCCATAGATCCTTCAACGCAACGCCTTCTTTTACTTGCGCATGGGCGGTAGCCAGAGCGCCGCGCACCAGATCAACCGAGGTCATGGTCAGGCTGACGCGCGAAAGCCCGCTTTCCTGCAGCACTTCCGCGGTGTGGCGGTGGCCGAAGGGCGAGAAGGTGCGGATGACGTTGGCGCGTTCGGCGTGCAGCGCGCCGGCATTGCCAGCCGCGCCGGATTCGGATGAACCCACTTTTATTTCGATGAGGACCGCGGCACTTTGGTCAATCAAGCCGGCTTGCACCAGCGGCAGCAAAGCCAGGTTGGCGGCGGTGGCGTTGCAGCCGACCCCGCTGATGTAACAGGCTCCTTTCATCTCTGCGCGGTGCAATTCGGGCAAGCCATAAACGAATTTCCCCAGCCACCCGGGGGCGGCATGCGCGTGGCCGTACCACTGTTCATAGACGGCGGCGTCTTTCAGCCGAAAATCGGCGGAAAGGTCAATGATGCGGGGGGCCAGTGCGGCGTATTCTTCGATCTTTTGCTGGGCTTCGCCATGGGGCAAAGCCAGGTAAAGCAGGTCGACCGGTTCCAACTGAGCGGGATCGCAGAAGGTGAGCTGGGTCCGTTTACGGAGATTGGGATGCACCTGGTAAACGTACTCGCCCAGATGCGAGCGGGAGGTCACCTGGCAGACTTCCACTTCGGGATGCCATAAAAGCAGGCGCAGTAATTCCCCTCCGCCGTAACCGGACCCGCCCACAATGGATACTTTCAACATGCTTCCTCCTTCGACTGCGCAGGAGTCATCCCTTTACGGGCGACTTCCAGAGTGTAGTTAACGATCTCACCGGCGATATCCACCCCGCTGAGAGGCTGGGCGGTGTGGAATTCAGTGGTATGGTTGACTTCGTTGACCAGCAGTCCCCTCTCGGGATGCTCGATCAAGTCGATGCCCAGCACGCCGCCGCCGACGGCATGCGACGCGCGCAGGCAGAGATCCTCGATCTCGGGCGTCACAGGACAAAGCTCGCCGCCACCGCCGCGGGCGGTGTTGGTGATCCAGTGTTCGGCATTGCGGTAGATGGCGGTCAAGACCCGGTCGCCGACCAGGATGGCGCGGATGTCGCGCCCGGGTTTTTGGATGTATTCCTGGATGTAAAAGATGGAGTGCTGCACCGAACCGAGCGTGGCTTTGTGTTCGAGGATGGCCTCAGCGGCTTCACGGTCATTAGCTTTTGCCAGCAGACGGCCCCAGGAGCCCACCACCGGTTTAAGTACGACCGGGTACCCGAAGGATTCGATGGCTTGCAACGCGGCTTCGGACGTAAAGGCCGTGGCGACGCGCGGCTGGGGGATGCCTGCCTGAGCCAGGCGGGCGCTGGTGGCCAGTTTATCGCCGCAAATTTCAGCTACGGCGGCAGTATTCACGGTGGGGACGCCGAAGCTGTTCAACAGGCGCAGGGCATACAAGCCGTTGGTAAAGCTAATACTGCGCTCAAGCACGGCGTCGTATTGCTGCCAGGGTTGGGGATGCTCCAGGTCGAAGACAATTTCACGATCGTCCAGGCGGTCGTAATTAACGCCGGAAGTCTCAAGAGAACTGAATATCCATTTCTCCTCCACGCGCAGGCGGGAAAACAATACACCGATTTTCAGGTTGTTATGCATGGCTGCCTGGACCAGAGGGCGCTACTCGCCCCAGTCTTCCTGTTCCATGGGGGCGAGGCTGAGCTGGGTGGGGTCAAGCGAGGTCACTTCCAGATCGACACCGCAATCCGGGCAGACGATGATCTCGCCGACTTCCGTGCCGGCTGAAAGAGTGATGATTGCGTCGCATTCCGTACAGTTTACTGTGTTCATTTTTAATTATCTCCTTGAATGATATGAATTAATTGAATTTTTCTGCAGGCCGGGAAAACAAAAAAGCCCTCCAAGAAGGAGGGCTTTGCTAAGCTTGCGGAATCTTTGCCTTTATTACCTGGCAATGTTCAGACACGACAAAAGCTCCCAACCTTCTTGGGGAGAAGTGGGTTGCATTCGTCGAGCGCGTAATAAAGCGTTTGTCTGAAACATAATGGCGCAATTTTAACACGGGCAGGAAATATGTCAAGGAATATCGGGATAAAAAGGAGAAATGGTTGGTTTTACGATCCACAACGTTCTCTGGACATTTATTCAACTGTCTAGTAAAATAACTCGTCATTTATCATCAGTTTTGGAGGAAGTCTTGGCAAACATTAAGTCCGCTATTAAAAGAAATCGGCAGAATGAAAAACGCCGTGTGCAAAACCGAATTTATCGCGGCAGCACCCGCACGCTGGTAAAAGAAGCGCGCGAAGCGATCGCCGGCGGGAACAAAGAAGAAGCTATCGCGGAAGTCAACGCTGCCATTCGCAAGCTCGACCTGGTGGCAACCAAGGGCATCATTCACAAAAATAATGCAGCCCGCCGCAAGAGCCGCCTGATGAGACAGCTAAACAGCATGAAATAGCTGTAAATTCAAGTCAAACACGATTATTAACCTGGAAAGCGGGAGATGATACATCTGCCCGCTTTTGTTTTCAAAAGATATAAAATAACATTATGTTTGAAAAAGAACAATCCCTCATCCAGCAACAGATCGTTTCAATTTTAAAAGAGGCCCAGCTCCCCGCAGAGCCATTGAAGTGGACCTGGATTCCCTTCAGCGGCCATTGGGGCATTGCCACTTCCATGTTCGGTACAGCTTCCGCGGAAGCGAAAAGCGGGAAAAAGGTAAACGTGAAAGAACGCGCGGCTGAGATTGCTGAACTGGTGCACGCGAGAATCCAACTTCCCCCCGAGTTTGAAAAAGTCGAGGCGATCAACGGTTACATCAACCTGTATTTCAATTCGGATACCTTCGCTCGCCGTGCAGTCGATGAAGTGCTCGAACAGGGCGGGGATTTTGGGCGGGGAGAACCGAATGGACGTACGGTGATGGTGGAATATTCACAACCCAACACGCATAAAGCTTTCCATGTCGGGCATTTACGCAACATGGTGCTGGGTTCTTCGATTTGCGAGATCATCGAATTTGCCGGCAGCAAAGTGATCCGCGCCAATTACATCGGTGACATCGGGCTGCACGTGATCAAGTGGTTGTGGAATTATATGACTTTCCACAACGGTGAAATCCCGCCCCGCGAGGGCATGACGCGCTGGATGGGCGGATTATATGCTGAGGCGGTCAAGCGACTGGAGGAAAATCCGGATCTG
>CALGUJ010000368.1 GCA_937902055.1 uncultured Pelolinea sp. | reverse complement strand
CGTGATCTATTCACGCGTGCGCGTGGAAGAAAAATGGATCTTCGGCGCGATGGAACGACTCGGCATCGATTACGAGCGGCTGGACGACCGCGCCATCTCTTTCGATCTCGATCACCCCGAACCCTGGAAATCCTTTGACGCGGTGCTGGAACGCAGTATCAGCTATACCAGCGGACTTTACTGCCTGCGCATGCTGAACGCTTTCGGCGTGCGCACGGTGAACAAGGCCTCGGTGGCCGAGATCTGCGGCGACAAGCTGGTAACCAGCGCCATGCTGGCCAAGGCCGGCCTGCCCCAGCCGCACACGGTGACGGCCTTCACCCCCGAAGCCGCCCTGGACGCCATCGAAACCTTTGGCTACCCGGTGGTGCTGAAGCCGGTGGTGGGTTCCTGGGGAAGGCTGCTGGCCAAGATCAACGACCGCGAGGCGGCCGAAGCGGTGGTGGAGCACAAGGCCACCCTGGGCTCGGTGCAACACTCTGTCTTTTATATCCAGGAATTCATCCAGAAGCCGGGACGCGACATCCGCGCCATCGTGATCGGTGAGCGTGTGGTGGTGGGCATCTATCGCAAGAGCGAGCATTGGATCACCAACACCGCGCGCAGCGGGGAGGGCGAGATCTGCCCCATCACACCCGAGATCGAAGACCTGTGCCTGCGGTCCGCGAAGGCGGTGGGCGGCGGCGTGCTGGCCGTGGACCTGGTGGAGCACCCCGATCGGGGCCTGCTGGTCAACGAGGTCAACCACACCATGGAATTCCACACCGCGCAGCCTGTCAGCGGCGTGGACATCGCCGGCGAGATCGTGAACTACGTGGTGGAAGTGGCAAGGAAGGGCAAGTGAGCGGTGATCGGTGATTAGTGATTGGTAATTCGTGATTGATGGTTGTCGAGGCGTGAAAAAAAGGAGATTGGTGGCAAAGAGTTGGTTATGATGTTGATCATCCGGGAATGGTAAATCCAAAGTCATGGTGATCTATCAATCTCCAATGGACTAATCACGAATTAACCTGTCACCTAACGAGGAGAATATATGTTAAAAGTATCAATCATTGGCGGTTCCGGGTACGGCGGAGGGGAGCTGCTGCGGCTGCTGCTGGGGCACCCCGAAGTGGAAGTCGGGCAGGTGACCTCCCGGTCTCATCTGGGCGAATACGTGTACCAGGTGCATCCCAACCTGCGCAAGCAGAGCCAGCTCAAGTTCATCGACCCGGAGACCGTCGAGCCCGCGGACGTGCTGTTCCTGGCGCTGCCGCACGGGCACGCACAGCAGAAGATCAACGAGTACGCCGCGCTGGCACCCCGCATCATCGACCTGGCCGCCGATTTCAGGATCAAGGACACGGCCCTCTACGAGGAGTGGTACGGCAAACCGCACGCGGCACCGGAATGGCTGCCCAAGTTCGTCTACGGTCTGCCGGAACTGCACCGCGCGGAAATGGCCGGCGCCAGCTACATCAGCGGGGTGGGCTGTAACGCCACCGCCGCCAATCTGGCTTTGCTGCCCCTGGTGCGGAACGACCTGATCGACAAATCCGCGCAGGCGTATATAGAGATCAAGGTGGGCTCCTCGGAGGGCGGCGCGGAGGGTAACGCCGGTTCGCTGCACGCCGAGCGCGCCAACGTGGTGCGCACCTTCTCGTCCTTCGGGCACCGGCACACCGCCGAGGTGATCCAGGAGATGGGCATGCGCAACGTCAGCCTGACCATGACCGCCGTGGACCTGGTGCGCGGGGCGCTGGCCACCGTCCACACCACGGTCAAACCTGGCGTCACCACCAAGGATCTGTGGAAAGCCTACCGCGGCGCGGCCAACGAAAACCCCTTCATCCGCCTGGTGAAGGAACAGCGCGGCATCTACCGCGTGCCGGAACCCAAGATCGTCAGCGGCAGCAACTACGCCGATCTGGGTTTCGACCTGGACGAGAAAACAGGGCACGTGATCTCGATCTGTGCCATTGACAATTTAATGAAGGGAGCGTCAGGCACGGCGGTGCAGTGTCTCAACCTGATGATGGGCTGGGACGAGACCCTCGGCCTGGAATTCACCGGCCTGCACCCGATATAAATGGTAAGGGCGCATGGCACCTCTCGCAAAAACGCTCGGGTGTGCACAAATCGCGACAATGCGCCCCTACAAAATTAACTAATTGGAGATTCAAATGATAAATACCTCCACGATTGTAGTGAAACTGGGTGGCACGGAAGAGGTGGACTTTTCGGCCATCTGCGCCGACGCGGCCGAACTGGTGAAGGGCGGGCAGCGGCTGGTGCTGGTGCACGGCGGCTCCGCGGAGGCCAACAGCCTGGGCGAAGCCCTGGGAACGCCTCCCAAATTCATCACCTCGCCCTCGGGGTACACTTCGCGCTACACCGACCGCAAGACCCTGGAGGTCTTTCTAATGGCCGTCAACGGCAAGGTCAACAGCCTGCTGACCGAGCAGCTGCACGGACTGG
>CALGUJ010000367.1 GCA_937902055.1 uncultured Pelolinea sp. | reverse complement strand
ATTCCTTGAGAATCAGCCAGCCCAGCAGGGCTGTGAAAGCCGCCGAGCAGTAGCATAGCACCGTGCCGACCGCCGCGCCGTTCAGCACCACAGAGATGGTCCACAACGCCTTGAACAGCGCCAGCACAAAACCATACGCCGCCAGGTAGGGCAAGTGCGGAGGGGCGCCCTGCAGCATGCGAGGCTTGAAGGCTAGAAAAACCACCAGCAGGATCAGTGCCACGAAGATCTCGCGCCAGAAGGCCAGGATCAGGGCGGGAAGCCGGTAGTGTATATTCAGGTAGCTGATGAAGATGGAGGTCAGCGAGAGGAAGACCGCGCTTCCCAGGGCAGCCAGATAACCGGTGTTTTCTGATGTGTTTTTCATGATGAATCCTGCTAGAAGAATTTTTGATGAATCCGTTGAGAAAGGCTGCGACTGCGATGCGATGGCCGATTGCGCAACGAGAAGGAATTATATATCCAAACTGAATTTCTATTCCAGTATTTGTACGCCGCAGTACAGCAGATACGGAATCTTTACACTCTGAAGTTCATCCCCCAACAGTCGCTTTGATCCCATAAGGTTCCACGATCGATTTCATCTCGCCGATCTGTTCCTCTGTGTACTCCGGCACGTCCGCCAGGGGATAATCCAACCCCAGGCGGGCGTATTTGCCGGCGCCGTAGCGGTGATATGGCAGCAAGTCAACCTGCTGCACGGACTTCAGTTCGCTGACAAGTTGCATGCGCGCACGCAGTTCAGCCGGGCTGTCGTTCAACCCCTGAATAAGCACCAGGCGCACGCGCATGGGCACGTTCTTCTCAGCCAACAGTCTGGCGTTCATTAATATCAGGTCGTTATCCTGCCCGGTCAACTGACGGTGCAAATCGTTATCGACGGCTTTGATGTCGTAGAGCACCAGGTCGATAAATGGCAGCACTTCCTCAAAACGGCACCAGCCTACGCTTCCGGCGGTATCCAGGATGGTATGGATACCCTCTGCTTTCAGTTTGCGCGCCACCTGCGCGATGAAGCCGGACTGCCAGAGCGGTTCGCCGCCCGAGAAGGTTACCCCGCCGCCGGAGGTCTGGTAGAACACGCGATCCTTGAGCAGTTCCTTGACCAGCTCATCCACAGTGACTTTTTTACCGACCAGTTCCAGCGCGCCCTGCGGACATTCCTGCGCGCAGATACCGCAGCCGTCGCAGCGCAGGCGGTCGACCACGATGAAACCCGATTCATCAGAACTCAACGCACCGCGCGGGCAGCTTTGGATGCAGGTGCCGCAGCGGGCGCATTTCTCGCGCGTGTAGAGCACGTCGGGGAGGAAGCGGATCAACTCGGGGTTGCTGCACCATAGGCAGCCTAAAGGACAACCTTTAAAGAAAACCGTGCTGCGGATGCCCGGGCCGTCCTTGGTGGAATATTTCTGGACGGTCGAGATCAGCCCCAGATCGGGATTATAGAGCGGCAGCATGCCCCGATTATATCCTCAGCAGCCCTACAGTCCCTGCTGCTCGGTGCGGGCAATGATGGCGTCCTGCACCTCCGGTATGAGCGAGGTGAACAGAGCGCAGTAGCCCGCCACGCGCACCAGCAGGTCCGCGTGCTTTTCCGGGTGCAACTTGGCGTCGCGCAGCTCGGCGGAATCGACGATGTTGAACTGGATGTGGAAGTTGCCCAGCAGGCGGTTGGCTTCCAGGAAGGCGATGAACTTTTCCAGGTTGTCGTCGCCGTTCAGCACGCCCGGCGCGAATTTCATATTCAACAACTGCCCGCCGGCCATGCGCTTGTTGGGCAGCTTGGAGACCGATTTCAGCACAGCGGTCGGCCCCTGTTTGTCGGCGCCCAGGCAGGGCGAAGCGCCTTCGTTGACCGGCTGGCCGGCATAGCGGCCGTCGGGCGTGGCGCCCACGTCCATGCCGTAAGGCACATAAGAAGAAATGTTGGAGGTGGACATGGTATAACCGCAGCCGATCGGGCCGTGGCCGAAACGGTCGGTGTGGTAACCCGGCAGCAATTCCAGGTAGGAATCGTAAACGTCCGCCACCAGTTCATCCACATAGTCTTCGTCGTTGCCAAATTTGGGAACAGCCAGCGCCATGCGGCGGATCCGCTGGTTTTCTTCCCCCTGCCAGTTGGCGTCCAGCGCGGCGCGTAATTGCCCGAAGGTGATCTTCTTTTCGTCGAAGACAAGCTTCTTGACCACCGCCAGGGCGTCGCCGATGATGGAGGTGCCGATGGTGGACTGGCTGACGAAATCGAACTCGCCGCCGCCATTCTTGAGCGTCTTGCCGCGTTCAATGCTCTTGTCCACCAAAGAGGAAGCGTAAGCGTCGGCGTCGAATTCCTTCAGGTAGCGGTCGCAGATGGCGTCGCTTTCCACGGCCAGGTCGGTGTAGAACTTAAGGAATTTCTTCCAGGTTTGCCACACCTGCTCGTAGGAATCGAACTGCACCTCGCGGCCGGGTTTGCCGTTCACCGAGAGCAGTTGAATGCCGGAGGCCGGGTCGGTGCCGTTGTTGAGCATGATCTCCAGGATCTTGCCAAAATTGATGTAGGTCATGCCGGTGGCGCGGTGGCCCCAGCGCCCGGGGATGGCCACTTCCACGCAGCCCATGGAGGCGTAATCGCGCGCAACTTCCTCCGGCAAACCGATGGACATCATGGCCGGGATGACCGTTTCGTCCGCGAAGAGCGAGGGCATGCCGAAGCCTTCGCGGATCAGGCGCGCGGATTCCGCCAGCAAGGCGCGCGGCGTGCCGGCCCAGTAGCGCACCGACAGGTTGGGTTCCGGCAGGCGCGTGAGGTCCATGGCGCGCAGCGCCAGGTAGCTGACCTCGTTGGTGCCGTCGCTGCCGTCCGGTTTGATGCCGCCCACCATCAGGTTGGAATACAGCGGGTAGCCTACGCCGAACTCGGTATGGTCCCAGGGGCGCACCTTGTTTAGGGAATTCGTTTTAATAAAGAAGAGCGCGATCAATTCCAGCGCCTGTTCGTTGGTCAGGCGGCCGGCTGCGACATCGGCTTTGTAATAGGGGTAGATGTACTGGTCGAAACGGCCAAAGGAAAAGGAATGGCCGTTGCTTTCGATCATCATGATCAGGTGGCAGTAGTAGACCACTTGCAGAGCTTCGTGGAAAGATTGCGCTTTGCCTTCGAAGATGCGGGTATTGACCTCGGCAATGCGCTGCAATTCAGCCTTGCGCCGGGAATCGCTTTCCTTCTCGGCCATCTCGCCAGCTAAAAGCGCGTAACGGCGGGCAAAGTTGATGGCGGCTTCCAGGGCTATCACGGATGCCTGATAGAAATCACGCTGTTCCGGCGTGATATCAACCCGTTTCAGGTTTTCGCGCGCCTGATTCTGCAAGCCGCGGTAGCCCAGCGCCAGCACCTTTTCGTGATGGGGGATGATGTGCCCGTCGCCGGACATGGAAATGCCGCCGCGATGGATCACGTTTTGCTTTTGGGCGGCCATGTTGGTCTCGGATATATCGGCATAGACCGCATCCTGATGGGTCTTGCCCTTCCAGAAATCCTGAATGCTGCGCAACTTTTGCTTGGTATCTTCCGTGATCTCGAAAACGTCTCCGCTGCGTTTGGCGAACTGATCAAGTTCGTCGATGACCCAGTCGAAGGAATATTCGGGGAAAACCGGCGCGGCGCGCACCTGCCCGGCCTGGTTGCCGACGATCAACTGCTCATCCTCAATGAAAATGGACATATTGGCCAGGATCTTCTCCAGGGCTTTGGCGCGGCGCAGTACCATGGGCTGCCCTTCCGTCTCGCGATAGGATTCCGTGATCAGCAGGGCGCGCTCGGGGCAGATGGCGGGGACGGATGCCATCAAGTCAGCCCGCACGCGCTTCACGCGCGGGTAGCCCTGGCCGCCGTATTCGTAAAGCATGTTTTCAATCCCGGGGATTTTGGAGGATAAACGATCGGATTGCGCCAATACCATTCTTGCTCCTTGAACCAATAATCGGATTATTTCTATCTTAATTGATAGGAAACTTTTTTATATTTTATCAGGAATCCCAAAGAACTATTCACAATTCTGGATAGAATTAAGTCATGTCCATACAGATGCGCTGGCTGGGAAACGCCGGTTTTGAATTCGAGATGGGCGGCCTCACCCTGATCGTCGATCCTTTCCTGACCCGCCCCAAAGCCCACAACCTGTTTTTCGAACGAGTGGAGCCGGATGAAGCCGCGCTGCGGAAGCATATCGCGCGCTGCGATCACATCCTGGTCACGCATGCGCACTTCGACCATTGCATGGATGCGCCCGAAATCGCCCTGCGCACCGGCGCGGTGGTACACGGTTCGGCCAACACCTGCGCCATCATGCGCATGGCCGGCGTGCCGGAAGGACAAATTCGCTTCATCGAAGCCAACACTTCATTTAATATAAGTGAGATAGGCGTATCTGTCTTCCAGGCAGCCCATCCCCTGATTCCCGGATACACTCCCGGACGGGTGAATCCTGCACTGGCCTTTCCTGCCCACCTGCGGGATTATCGTATGGATGCCTGTTACAGTTACTTGCTGGAATATAAAGGCAGGCGCATATTAATCTGGAGCAGCACGCGTAGCACGGGCGCTCCGCGCGCCGACCTGCTCACCTGCCGGGCGGTCTCCGGGCAGCGCTGGTACGAAGAATTGTTAAACCAGGTACAGCCGCGCGTGGTCATCCCGCAGCATTGGGACGATTTCTTTCAGCCGCTCTCGTCGCACCCGCGCCCGTTCTTCGGCGTCCCCCGCCTGGGATTTCCGCCAGTCAGGCGCATCGACCTGGGTGACTTTAAAAACTGCGTGATGAAAGCCAGGCCGGAGTGCCGCGTGCTGCTGCCGGA
>CALGUJ010000366.1 GCA_937902055.1 uncultured Pelolinea sp. | reverse complement strand
CCCCTCCAGGATGGCGCGGTAGACGTGCGCGCGGGTATGCACGTCGTTGAACCCGATGATCGCGCCGCGCGCTTCAGGGCCGGGATAGCGCAAACCCGGCGACCAATAGGGCTGCAGCACCAAGCCTTGCGAACCGGGCGGCACGCTGCGCACCAGATCGTCGAACAGGTTTTCGGGTTCGAGGCCCTGCTCGAGAGCCAGTTTTTCTTCACGTTCGCCAAATTCCTGCTTGAACCAACTGACCATCCAGTAACCGCGGTAAATCTGCAATTCGAGGTTGTAATAATGCGGCACGGCTGCCGGGTAGGGCGGGATGAGCGGGATCAATTCCAGGTATTTGGCATGCGTGGTGTTGATGGTGGCGGTGGTGCCGTAACTCAGGCAGGCCACGTTGGGCTCCAGGCTGCCGGCGCCCAGCACCTCGCAAGCCTTGTCCGCGGCAGCTGCGATGAGCGGCAATCCCTGTGGAATGCCGCTGGCTTGCGCGGCTTGCGCGGAGATGCTGCCCAAGGGCTGCCCGACCGGCACCAGATCGGGTAATTTCTCCCGCTGAATGCGCAGCGCCTGCCAGTACCAGTGGCTTTTGGCTGCCCAGTTTTGATCCTTGTAATCGAAAGGCATGTAACCGACCTGGCTGCCCACCGAATCCACCCATTGGCCGGTCAATAAATAGACCAGGTATCCGGATAAATACAGGTATTTATGGGTTTTCTCCCAAATTTCGGGCTGCTGGTCGACGATCCAATTGGCTTCACACTCGCGCTGCAAATATTGCACGGTCGGCTGCATGCCGATCAGCTTGAACGCAGTGCCCCAAATGCCTTTGATGGTTGGAATGTTTTGGGCGCGGCGTTGATCCAGCCAGACGATGGCGGGGCGCAGCGGCTTGCCGTCTTGGTCCACATTGACGACAGTGGAACGCTGGGTGGTCAGCGCAACCGCCGCGATGCTCTCTTTCTGGATCTTGCCTGATTTCCAGATTTCCTGGCAGGCCTGGCACAGCGCGTCCCAAAAAACACTGGGCGCCTGTTCCGCCAGACCGGGGGCGGTGGAATAGTACGGCTCAATCAACACCCGGTTTTTGGCCAGCAGATTCCCGCGCGGGTCGAAGACCAGCGCCCGGATGGACTGGGTTCCGCAATCGATCGCCAATAAATTTTCCGCCATTGTGATCCCTCCGATAAGTACCTTATTTAGGGCGAAAACCCCAGCGCTTGGAAGCCTGTTCCCCGCTCATATCCAACCCCAGGGTTCCACCCGGATTCATAATGTGATTTGGATCGAAATGATCCCGCAGCACGCGAATGACCTCCATGCATGGGCGGCCGATCTGCTCCTCCAGCCAGGGCGCGGTCTGTTTGCCGACCCCGTGGTGGTGGCTGATGGCCGCGCCGGTCCGGCAGATCGCCTCCAGGATGCCATATTGCAGCTTGAGGTATTCATTGATGCCTTTATACTTTATCACGAATATAAAGTACAGGTTAGCGCCCTGCGGATATGCATGCGAAATATGCGTCATGCAGATTGTGGCGGGATGCTTTTTGACCACTTCTCGCACCTCCCGATGCACGCGCGGGAGTTGTTCCCAATTCACGCCGCATTCGAGCGTGTCGATCAACATGCCGTAGTCCATCAGATCCTCGCGCATGTACGGGTCGGTGAAGCGGCTGTGCTCCCATTTCTCGGTGACTTTGAAAGGCGTCAGGTTGAACGCGTGGTGGCTGCGGCAGATGGCAGCGATTTTTTTCGTCACCAGACGGGTGAAATCCCGCTCGCCGTCGGCAAAACCCAGCAGCAGGCAGCGCTGCATGGGCTGGTAGCCCAGTCCCTTGAGGATCGTATCCGCCGGAGAGGCGTGGATGTGGTAAATGCGCATGGCGGTGTCGGTTTCTTCGGGGTCCGACAGGCGGAACACGGAAGGAAAGCCGAATTCGCCCTGCATGATCTCGCGGTAAGCGGTATGAGCTTCTTCCCAGGTTGGAAACAGGTAACTGAAACGCCGTTTGTTTTCCGGCCGGTACTTGAAGATCCGCAGGGTGGCGGCGGTCAGCACGCCGAAGGTGCCTTCGCTGCCCATCATGACCTGGTCGAAATCCGGCCCGGTGGCGGCGCGCGGTTGTTCCTGGGTTTGCAGGATGCCGCCGGGGGTGACGTATTCCTGCGCAATTACCAGGTCTTCGATCTTGCCGTAATAGGTGGAATTTTGCCCCGCACCGCGCGTGACCACCCAGCCGCCCACGCTGGAATGTTCGAAGGATTGCGGGAAATGACCGCAGGTGTAGCGGTCGCGCGCGCCCAGCTTTTCCGGCGCGTGGTTCAGGATATCTTCGAGTTCCGGCCCCCAGATGCCGGATTGCACGGTGATAGTCTGGTTGATTTCGCTGAATGCCAGCACTTTTTTCATGTACGCGCTCATATCCAGGCTGATGCCATGCAAGGGCGCTTCCATGCCGCGCGTCACGCTTGAACCGCCGCCGTAGATCGAAACGGGAATTTTGTGCCGGTTGCAGTATTGGATCACTTTTTCGACGTCCTCGCGGCTGCGCGGCAGCAGCACGGCATCGCAGATGTTTTCGATGATCTTTTCGCGCAAGCGCAGCGCGTCCAACATGCCCGCCCCGTAGGAAGCCCTGACGCGGCTGTACGTGTCGATTTTGATGTTCTTATCCCCCACGATGCGGGAGAATTCGCGCAGGTGGTCGACGGCCAGCCCGCAAGGAACATCGATATCCAGCGGATCGATATCCAGCTTGGGATTGACGAAATCCTCGTCGCGCATGCCAAATGTGTCCCGCAGCAGGCGGTAAAAACCCTGGTTGGGATGCTTGAAACCTTTGGGGTCGTTCCACTTGAACAGGGAACGGTAGGTGCCGGCTGGCGTATCGCCTTCATACCAGTTGGGTTTAAATGTTTCTTTTTCAGCCATTTTTGCTCCTGATCTTTCCCCGGCTGGCGGTTAGGGTTTACCCGGCGCGGGGCTGTAATAGGTTTTCCAGATACGGCGGTATTCTTTTTCTTCTGTCTCCCAGCGCTGATCGCTCCAACCCAGCTCGGGTTGAACGACGCGGCGGACGCGCGGCAGCAGGGCCAGCCCGCCACCCGGCAGCAGCATGCCCAGGCGCACGCGCCGCAGCAGCAGATCGTCCAGGTGAACAATGCCCTCTGTGCGCGCAGCCCAGCGCAGTTCTGCCCACAGGTTGGGCATGGTTTCGATCATCTCCAGCTCGCCTTCCTGTGCGGCGGCCAGCAAAGCAGGCGCGTGCGCGCCGTAGCGCCCCAGCAGGTAGTCCAGTTTTGTGGCATCGATGCGTGCATCGCCCGGTATGTGCGGCAGCGGGTTAAAAATGGGTTTGCCGGTGGGGAAAAGCGGGTTACCGCTCAGGCGTGGGCGAGCAGCTTCCAGCACGGCTTTTGCCATGATGCGGAAGGTGGTCAGCTTTCCGCCGGTGATGGTGAGTAAGCCTTCTTCGTCCCAGACAACATGTGCGCGCGATTCTGCGGATGGGTCCGCGGCACCGCTGCGCACGATGGGACGCACACCGGCAAAGCTGGCCAGGATGTGCTCGCGGCCAATCTCGAAGGCAGGCAGTGTGGCATGGATGGCTTTGAGGATGTATTCAATCTCTTCCTGGCTGGTGTA
>CALGUJ010000365.1 GCA_937902055.1 uncultured Pelolinea sp. | reverse complement strand
GGAAATCGAAACATCCTGTGGAAGGGATCAAACGGTTGCTGTCCGCCAAGTGCACATGCCCCAAAATACCTTTCGCCTGCAAGACCGCTTCCTCTATCGATCTTTCCTCCAGATACATGTGGTAAGTATCAATCAGGATTCTTAAGTTTGGTTTACCGATTTCTCTGATAAACGCAGCCATGTCCCCAACCGTGTTGTGATAATTCAACTCAAAGTGGTTGACAGGTTCCATGTCAAACTCAAGCCCCAGTTTCTCCGCCTCATCGCAGCAAACCGCAACACAATCTTTTATTAACCCTTCAGCGGTCTTTAATGACCCGCCATCCTCCAATTTTCCCTGCATCAATCCAACCAACAGTTTGGGGTTTCCGAATTCGGCCGCGTAATGGGTTACTTCCAGAAAACGATCCAAGGCTTCTTTGCGTTTTTGAGCATTCAGGTCGCTGAAGGAAACCTGATGCTTCTGAACGATCCCGCCGGTCCGGAATCCGGTTATTCGTAGATGATGTCTTTTAAGAAGTTCTAAAATATCATTTACCGGGGTTTGATAAACCCCGGTGATGATTGGTTCAATGCCAATGAATCCATTGGCAGATAAACACGCAAAAGTTTTCTCCCATTCATCGAGAGACAATGCGTCAATTTCAGGAGTAGCCCAGCTCAGGTTCATTTTTTGTCGTAGGATCCCTGGACGACGGGCGGCGCAAAGACATACGTTACTTTCAATACATCCTTGCCGGTGTTATTGATGCTGTGAACAACGCCGGCTGGAACATAAACACAGGTACCCGGTTCCACCGGTTCAGGTACGCCATCAAAATAAAATTCGCCCTTTCCAGAGAGAATATACAGGATTTCCTCCTGCTGTTCATGGACGTGGCTGGGAGCATGCTGCATGGGCGGAAAATCCGCCACGCCAAAGCACATGCTTTTTGCCGGTCCGAAATTATTGGGGCCGATGATCATCTTGTGCAATCGACCGGGCAGTTGAACTGCTTCCACTTCATTTTCGTGGATTGTATGTTTGTTCATTGATTTCTCCTTTTTTCTGGTAATGTATCCAAAACAGCCTGCGCGATGTGGGCGGCATCCAATCCGAAATGATCCAGTAACCAGTCATTCGGCCCAACTTCTCCAAAGCGGTCACGGATTCCCAGTATCTTCATCGGAACAGGGTATTGTTGGCAAAGAATCTCAGCGACAGCGCTTCCTAATCCGCCTGAGGTACTGTGATTTTCGGCTGTAATGATGCAACCGGTTTCGCGGGCAGCTTTCAGGATTGCTTCTCCATCTATCGGTTTGATGCTGCCCATATTCAGGATGCGCACATGCACACCTTTTTGAGACAATAAATCAGCAGCTTCGATTGCTTCAAGCAAAAGTATTCCACCGGTTATGATGGTCGCATCGTGACCGTCACACACCAGATTTGCTTTCCCAATTTCAAAATGGTATTTCTCTTCATCAAAAATCACCGGCACTTTCCCGCGCGGCACGCGCATATACGCCGGTCCGGGTGTGGCTGCCAGATATTTCATCATCGCTTTTAACTCCACCGCATCCGCCGGATCGAAAACGGTCATGCCGGGGATGGCGCGCATGATCGCGATATCCAGCAGCGCCTGGTGCGAAGCGCCATTTCTGCCGGAGGCA
This sequence comes from uncultured Pelolinea sp., assembly GCA_937902055.1. Classification (GTDB taxonomy): domain Bacteria; phylum Chloroflexota; class Anaerolineae; order Anaerolineales; family Anaerolineaceae; genus Pelolinea. The sequence goes on along the minus strand of CALGUJ010000365.1, from coordinate 18,883 downwards.
ATGCCGGGTTCGACACCCATCAACTTAACATTGGAGCGGCAGTATGCGACGGACACAACCACCTGGTCGCACACGCGCTGCGTAATAAACGAAGAAAATGTCCCGCAAAATACAGTTTTTCCCGAGAGTCCAAAACCAGCGGAAATGCCCACCATGTTTGCCTCGGCGATGCCCACGTCGAAATAACGTTCCGGGAATTTTTCTTGAAAAAAATTCGTCTCAGTTGCTCTCTGAAGATCGGCATCGATCACAATGATGTTTTTATCCGCGGCGCCCAATTCGGCCAGGGTATGCCCGAAAGGTTGATCTTGAGTCGTATAGTTCATTTCATCCACACTCTTCCCTAATCCTGCAAATCTTGCAGGGCCTGTAAATATTCATCTTCTTTTATCGAGCGGGCGTGCCATTCAGGTTTGTTCTCCATGAATGAAACATCCTTGCCCTTCACGGTATTGGCAATGATGATGTGCGGCTTGCCGGGAATGGTTTTTGCTTTTTGAACCGCGGAGATGATTTGCGCGATGTCGTGCCCGTCAATACTCTGTACATCCCAACCAAAAGCTTCCCACTTTTTATCAACCGGATCGACGTTGCAGATGTCTTTTGTAAAGCCATCCACCTGGCAGTTATTCTTATCAAGAAAAACGATCAGATGATCGGTCTTGAACTGGGCGGCAGCCATGGCCGCTTCCCAAATCTGCCCTTCCTGCATCTCCCCATCCCCCACCAGCACGTACACATAATTCTCGATCTTTTCCAGTCTCGAATTCAGGGTCATTCCGATCGCTGCCGATAATCCCTGACCAAGCGATCCGGTAGAAAGTTCCACGCCGGGTACCAGGTGCATGTCCAGGTGTTTCTGCAGGTTCGAACCGGGCGCATTGAACGTTTCGAGATCGGCAATCTTTATAAACCCCCGTTCCGCCAAAATGGCATAGAGAAGCGGCGCCGCGTGGCCCTTCGAAAGAATGAATCGATCCCTTTCCGGCCAGCCCGGTTCCCCGGGTTTTATATGCATCTCATAGAAATAGAGCACCGTGAGAATTTCCACGGCTGAAAGAGACCCGCCTGGATGCCCCGATCCCGCGGAATAAATCATTTTGACGATATCCTTGCGCACGTCTTTACATTTCGTTTTTAATTCATCGGATAAATTTGAAGTAATCATTGAAATCCTTACAGTTTTAGTAATGCTTCGGCTTGCCGGGTAATATCTGCAACGCTCATGTGATATTTTTCCAGCAGCAATTCATAAGGGCCTGATTCCGCGAAGGTATCGCGCAGGCCTATCCTGACCATACGGCAGGGTAGTTTTTCGCTCAATAATTCGGCAACCGCGCTGCCCAACGCGCCATTGATCTGATGGTCTTCGATGGTAATGACTTTACCGGTCTTCGCAGCACTCTTCAGGATCAGCTCCTCGTCCAGCGGTTTGATGGTATGCATGTCAATTACGTCGGATTGAATGCCCATTTTCCGTAATTCCATGCTTGCCTGCAGCGCTTTGCAGACCATATCGCCATTGGCAATCAAAGTGAGCTGGGATCCTTCTTCGAGTATCTTGCCTTTTCCAAGCTCGAACTCTTCATTTTCAGAATAAATAAATGGAACCGCATCGCGGGTAAAGCGAAGGTAAACCGGGCCTGCATGATTCGCGGCGGCGCGAACCAGTTTTTTGGTCGCATAATAATCAGCGGGCATGACGATGGTCATATTGGGAATGGTGCGCATGATGCCCATGTCTTCGGTGGCCTGGTGGGTTACCCCATCGTTGGCGGGTGTGATCCCGCCATGGCTCACCGCGATCTTGACGTTCATCTTGGGATAAGCAATAAAGGTCCGCACTTGTTCACATGCCCGCATGCTCGAAAAAACGGAGTAGGTGCTGACAAAAGGGATCTTCCCGGTGGATGCAAAGCCGGCAGCGGCAGCCATCATATTCGCTTCGGCCACCCCGAACTGAAAGAATCGTTCGGGAAAACGATCAGCGAAGATTTTTGTACGCGTTGATTTGGAAATATCGGCCTCCAAGACCACAATTTCCGCATTTTCCCCACCCATTTCCGCCAGAACTTCTCCGTAAGCGTCACGCGTTGGTTTTTGTGCCGAAGACATATCAATAGATTTTTTATTCTGCATCCTCTCTTGCTCTTCCAGCATACCCGTAAGGTTTTTAAATTTCTTTTTCAGGTTTTCGAATCCCTGCACACCGGAAATTTCTTCAATCGCTTGAATGTACTGCCCGGCGTTGGGGGCAATGCCATGCCAGTCACACACATTTTCCATAAAGGAGACCCCTTTGCCCTTGACAGTGTGAGCAATAATTACAGTAGGCCTGTTGTCGTCTCGCCCGGCAAGATTGATGGACGTTATGATTTCATTGAAATCATGCCCGTTAATTTCAAGCACATTCCATCCAAAAGAAAGCCATTTATCCTTCAAGGGTTCAATGGGCATGATTGTGTGGCAAAAACCGTCCAGTTGAAGGTCGTTGTAATCCACGATGGCAATCAGGTTTTTCAACGCGAATTTCGATGCGGCCAACGCAGCTTCCCAAACCTGGCCTTCGTTCAACTCCCCATCGCCCAATAAGACGTAAACCTTTGAGTCGGGAAAGTCCGAACGCAGGCTAAGCGCCATACCGACGCCAAGCGATAAGCCCTGTCCAAGTGATCCGGTCGTGTAATCCACGCCGGGCGTTTTGCGCATATCCGGATGGCCCTGCAACCGGCTATTGATCGCCCGCAGGGAAAGCAATTCTTCCACCGGGAAAAAACCTTTTTCAGCCAGACAGGCATACCATACGGGGCAAGTATGACCCTTCGACAAAATGAACCGATCGCGGTCCGGCTTTTCCGGGTTGAGCGGATCAATGCGCAAAAAATGAAAATACAGTGCGGTAACGATGTCCGTTGCGGAAAGCGATCCGCCGGGATGACCGGATTGCGCTGCAAAGATCATGGTGAGCAGATCTTCCCGGATCGTTTTCGCTTTTTCCATCAAAAAAGCAGTCAGCTTGTTTGCATCTTCTTCATTCAGTTTCTGAATTTTTTCCATTTTTTTTATTTTTTACAGCTTGAAGCAAAGCCTGGATATTCTCCACTTTGGTTCCATCATTCAATCCTCCCCCAACTGACAGGATAAAACCATCCTTCTTGTGAAAAATTTTCAAGCGATTGACAGCTTCCTGATACACTTCTTCCGGTTTCCCGTTCATCATTAAGTCCAACGGATCGATGTTTCCCATCAGACTGACCTGTGCGGATAATGTATCTCTGGCTTTTACCAGGTCCGTGGTTTTGCCCAAATTAAAGACATTGATTCCCGCCGCAGGTAAAGATGCCAGCAAATGATCCGATTTGGTGTCATTATGAAGGACATAAACAAAATCCGGAAAAGCGTTCCTGATTTTTTGGTGAACAGGCAGCAGAAAAGTCTCGTAGAATTTTTTTGACATCATGCCCGCAATGTCATCCGTAATCAACATGGCGTCGGCTTGTTTATTGATTTCCAGCTGAGCGTTCAACCAAACGATAATCGCATCCGTGATCTTTTCCAGCAAAGCCTGGATCTCAAGCGGATGGTCATTCAAGTGCATCAAAAAATTGGAAGCTCCGCAAAAATATGTGGCCAATTCTCCCGGTCCAAAACTCCAGACAAAATGGGAGCAATCTTCAAGCTCATCTTTCCTTTCCATGAACTTCGACAAGGTTTTTAAATACCAAACCATCATTCCGTCGGTATGCGGATTGGGGATTTTGAGATTGGGAAAACTATCGACATCACCTAATATATGGTCGTTGATTTGCGGCATCATGTGCTTCTGCCAGACAACCTTGCATCCAAAAGCAGAAAGGATGCCCACTCCGAAATCCGGCCAAAGCCCCGGAATGAAAGTGATCTCCTTGAGCTTTTTCAACGATTGGATCTGAACATCCACCATTTTCTGCGGATCGAAGAACAGATCATCTAATTCGACTTCGTTGATGGACGCATAAAATCTGTTCGTCCCAATCAACGCCACAGGAACATGATCAATTTCATTCCTGTTAATTGCTGCAATAAATCGATCCCATGTTTTCATAGTAACCAATCCCAAAATAAATAAGAATGATCAGCCCAGTTTTCAGGCTACAATCCCATTCGGATATCTTTCATAAAATAGTGGGTCATGCCCGGGAATGAAAACGTCGCCAATAAGCGGCAATTTCTGCATAAATTCAAGGCTCTCATACAAATCATTGGTCAATCCAATCGGTATGCCTTCTTCTATGGTTTTATACAGGAAGCAATTGTCACCGCACAAGCACACGCGCCCGATCCTGGTGTCAACCAGAACTGCCATGGATCCCGCGGAGTGACCGCCGGCATAAACCACTTCGATGCCCGGCAGAATTTGCGCCCTCTCACCATCGATTACAGATAGTCTTTTCCACACCCTGTTCAATTTCTCAACCGAAAATGAGCCATACCCAATCGACCAGGCCGGCAGCCCGGAAACCCAGGCCAATTCCCGCCGGTGTACAAACACGGTTGCATTGGGAAACGCATCCACATAACCGACATGGTCAAAATGAGCGTGAGTCAGAATTAATTTGGTTACGTCTTCAGGATTGATGCCAACCTGTTTCAAGGCGTATAAAGGATCCTCATCCGGCATTTTCCTTGTGACGCCCTCTTCCGCGCCCATAATACGAGCATCATCCATGTGAAAGCTGGCATCGACCAGCACAACATCCCGTTCCGTTTTTACATAAAAAAGATAAACCGGCCCCTGGCGAACATTATTCGCATCCCCCCCTTGGAAAAGCAAATCTTCCCGCCCCGGCACTGTTCCAGTTTTTACATATCGTAATTCGTGAGCAGTCATGGTTATCTCCTTTTTCCTCGACTAATCTCCAAATTTGTCAATCGCAACTGCAAGCAGCAAAGTCGCTCCCTTGATGATTGTTTGGTAATAATCGTGAACGTTCAACAGCGTCAGGCCGTTGCTGATCACTCCGATGATGAGAACGCCCAAAAAAACATTCGAGAGTTTGCCTTCGCCGCCCGAAATACTGACGCCTCCCAGGACAACCGCAGTGATCACATCCATTTCAAATCCGATCCCTGCCGATGGCTGCGCGCTATTGATGCGCGCCAGGAGAATCAACCCCGCCAATCCTGTCAGCACACCGCTGATGATGTATGCGAGATAGCGGTTGGATACCACATTCACTCCGCACAATCTGGTTGCTTCTTCGTTCCCTCCCAACGCATAGAAATATCTTCCCAGATAGGTATTATTCAGCAGGATGTAACCGAGCACAAACAAGCAGAGCATGATCAAGGCGGGGATGGGGAAAGGTCCGATGTACCCTTTTCCGATCATCATAAAACTATCCGGAAAATCATAAATGGGATAACCGCCGGAAACGACATACCCCGTCCCCCTCAAAACGCTCATCATCCCGAGCGTGGCAATCAACGGCGGCATCTTGACCCGGGTCACTAGAAATGCGTTAATGACACCGATCAACGCAGAGACAGACAACGCCAGGATCATAGCCGGCAAGACCGGTATATTCATTTTTTTCAACAAAATAGCAATAACCAAGCCAATAAAAGCTAAATGGGAGCCTGCCGATAAATCAATACCGCCCGTGATCATCAAGATTGCCATGCCCACCGCGGCTGTGCCGATAATTGAAACCTGGCGGATGACATTGATCAGGTTGGATGCCCGCAGAAATATGGGGGTGAGTAGCGAGAATAGAATACAAATTAAAGCAAAGACAACAAACAATCCCCATCCCTGGAAGAATTCTCGAAAGCTCATGATTTCTTTGGTGTGTTTTTCAGATTTCATTTTAGTTTTGGTAGTGTTCAAGTTTTCCTCCTGCTATTTACCGTATGCCATTTCCAATAAAAGGTGTTGATTGGCTTCGGAGTGATCAATGATGCCTGTTATCTTTCCCTCATGCATCACGGCAATGCGATCGCACATCCCCAAAATTTCCTGTAGTTCGTCGGAGATCAACACAATGGCGTGTCCCGCTTCGGACAGGTTTTGGATCAAGCGATATATTTCAGCTTTCGCGCCCACGTCAATACCGCGGGTGGGTTGGTCGAGAATGAGCAATACCGGATCGGTCGACAGCCATTTTGCCAGTACAACTTTCTGCTGATTACCGCCGCTCAAATTGCGAACCGGTTTATTGACATCGGATGTGACAATGCTAAATTTCTTAACAAGGGATTGGATCAGGGGCATTTCATCAGAATTCTTGATGAATCCCGCTTTTGCCAGCTTCTTCACAGAGGGGAGGGAAATATTCTGCCTGACCGACATGGAGAGCAGCAATCCCTGGTTTTTTCTATCTTCCGGGATCAAACCAATCCGGTTTTTTACCGCATCCTTTGGATTTTTAATGTGTATCCTCTTGCCCGAACAATACATCTCGCCCTGAAATGCATCGTCGGCACCGAAAATCGTCCGGAAAACTTCTGTTCTTCCAGCCCCGACCAAGCCGAAAAATCCAAGGATTTCGCCCTGTTTGATATCGAATGAGAGTGTTTCGCTTTCTCTGTTTTGCTTCAGGTTTTTAACTTGAAAGAGGGTCTCGCCATGGGTTCGTGTTCTGATCGGGAATTGTTCGGCAATGTCATAACCAACCATCATTGCAATCAATTCCTTTTTAGACGTCTTTTTGACATCCAGCGTACCCATATACTTCCCGTCCCTCAAAACAGTCACCCGATCGCATATTTCAAATATTTCTTCGATCTGGTGGGAGACAAAAATCAAACCGAGGCCCATGGAACGAAGTTTTTTGATTTTTTCATACAGGTGCCGGGTTTCTTCCTGTGTGATAGCTGCGGTTGTCTCATCAAAAACCAACAGTGTTGCTTTGCGCCGGATGGCAGAGGCAACCGCCACCATCTGGCGGAACGATACGGTCAAATTTTTAACCAGGCAATCCGGGTCGATATTCACCCCCAGATTATCAAAGATCTTTTGAGTTTCACAGCGAAGCTGCGATTTATTGATGAAAAACCCACCCTTTTCGATCTCATGGCCCAAAAACACATTCTCCATTACAGACATATTGAGGACCAAATTCAAGTCTTGGTGGATTACCTGAATTCCCAAATCCTGGGCTTTTTTGGGGGTGAGGGGAAGTATTTGACGCTCATTCAGGAATATTTCTCCCGAATCGGCATTGATTGCCCCCGCTAAAATCTTGTTGAGCGTCGATTTTCCTGCCCCATTGGCGCCGATCAACCCATGCACCTCGCCACTTTTCACTGAAAATGAAACATCTTTCAGCGCAACAACGCCCGGAAATTCCTTATGGAGATTTGAGATTTTTAATAATTCCATTTTTTATCTCAGGAGTTTTTCAATATAATTGAATATTAATGGTCAAGCTTGAGGCAGGGCCTAAATCTTCCTCCAAGCTTGACCATTTACATTAGTCAATAAATTGATCGACGTTGTCGACAGTCACAGGCACCGGGACGATTTCCATTTTGGATGGCAGGAAGTCTCCCAAGACCAGGCGAATCGCCATTTCCATTTCCAGGCGGCCATGATTATAGGGATCGATCGAAGCGGTACCACGATAAACCGTACCCTCTTTGATCTTTGCCAATGCTTCCGAAGAAGCATTTACACCAAAGATACCGAAATCTTCCGAGGCCAATCCCGCCGCTTCAACAGCGCCCAAGGCACCCAGACACCCTTCATCGTTGTAGCAGACGAAGACTTTAATATCGGGGTGTGCCTGCAGGATTGTTTCCGCCGCATTCAAACCGCCCTCGATGGAATCGGCTGCCTGTTGGGCAACGATTTCCGCGTTGGGTGAATACATCTTGATCGCATCGGTCATGCCTTCGGTGCGGTCGATATCGAATTCGGTCTTATCCCAAATCAGCAAAGCCACTTTGGCTGAACCACCCAGTTTCGCATTGATCCAATCCGCAGCCTCCTGGCCGGCAACAAAACCCATGCCATAAGTGCTGATTCCGGATTGCAGCGTTTGCGCCGACAGTTCGTTGTAATGGGATACCACAATCAAACCCTTCGTCATGGCGGCTTCGATAGCGGGATTAACCACTTCGGGATCGATCGCAGTAATGATCAAAGCATCCGCGCCCATTTCGCTCAAGTTTTCGATGGCGGTAACCTGCTGAGCAGCGTCCCCTTTGGGGTCGATCTCGATCACTTCGACATCGGCGCCGGGATATTCCGCAGCTACATCTTTGTAACCCTGGCTAAGGGAAACGAAATAAGGCTGGCCCAGGCTCATGGTCATAATGGCAATTTTCATACTGGCCTTTTCGCCACTCTCCGCCGCAGCCGGGCTGTTATCAGTTGAAGCCGGCGCGGATTCCATCGTGCAAGCTGTTACAAAAAGCAGGGACAACAGAACCAAAATCAGATTCGCTTTAAAAAGTTTTTTGGACATTTTTCCTCCTTGATTTTTTTCATCAACGGCCCTTTTTTCTTTAGGAACCTCACATTTATTTAATTTTCTTTTACTCCTTTCTCGGCAAGTTTTTTCAGGTCAGGGTGTTTGTCAAAAACCCACCCTGCAGGTGATTGGATCCAGATAACAGTCAAAGGCATATTGCTGGCATTCTTCAGGTTGTGATAGGTATGCGGCGGAATGAAAACCGCATCATACGGTTTCAACACCCATTCCTCATGTGCGTCCCCAATTAAGACAACTCCTTCCCCGTTCACGCAGAAAAATACCTCTTCCTGATCCACGTGGTCGTGCCCGGGTTCGCAAATACCGCCGGGTTCAACCACGACCATTCCCAAGGTGATATTTTTTGATCCAACCGTGGTTGGATCGACTAATTTGTAATTGATCCTTTGCGACAAGATGATCGGTTCAACCTCAAATGGGTTAACCTTTGCGGGTTTGACGTTCATTTTTTCTCCTTGAAATTGATTTCTAACCACTGGATTCTCGAATGCACAATTCGGGATCCAAAATGATTTGTTTCCTTTCCCACTCCTGATCTTCAGGGAGATTGATTTTGTCAATGAGAATTTTCATCCCCTCGATGCCGATTTCGTAAGCAAATTGATCAACAGTAGTCAGTGGAGGTTCGATAAAAGGCGAGTATTCGATATTGTCATAACCTACCAAAGCAATATCATCCGGTACCCGCTTTCCTAATTCGTGCAGTGCTTTAAGCACCCCGATTGCCAGCAAATCGCTGTATGCAAAAATTGCGGTGGGCGAAGGATCGAGTTCTTTAAAGGCTTTTAAAGTGCTTTCGTATCCATTTTCCAATTTCAAATCGCAGCGGTAAATTAAATCGGGGCTATAAACACAACCATTTTCATTCAATGCTTTAATATGCCCATGCAATCTTTCCCGAACGGAGGAAATGGAGTCCGGTCCGGTGACATGCAATATGGCGCGGTGCCCCTTTGAGCAAAGATGCCGGGTAATCAGATACGCCCCCAATTCATTGTTGCTGCGCACCCAATCGGTGGAATACTCTTCCAGAAAACGATTCAAAAGAACATATGGTATTTTTCTCGTATCAAGATCGATTAAAGGCCGCTTGCCGCTGATGATGGATGTGATCAGCAGCCCATCAACCCGATTCTCGATCAGCATTTTGTGGCCTTTCAATTCCAGCTGTTCATCTTCATTTGTGTTGTATAAAATAATGCCGTATCCATATTCTTTGGCAAAATCCTCTGCGCCATGGATCAATTCCGCATAAAAAGGGTTTGAATTGTCAGCCACGATCAGCCCAACCGTATTGCTGCGTCCGCCGGCCAGAATTCTTGCCGGCACATTCGGCATATAGTTCAGTTCTTTTGCCGCAGCAAGGATTTTTTCACGGGTTTCTTTGCTGATTTCTCCTTTATTGCGCAAAGCCCTGGATACCGTGGTGATGGACACCCCACAATATTTCGCCAGATCATCCATATTCGCAGACATTTTTTCTCCAAATTCCCGTTACCGTTTCCGCAAGCGCTTACGGTAACGCTTGCATTTATTATATGGTTTAATGATTAAATGTCAATAGCTTCCCGGAACGGGAAGCTTAAAAGTCCTCTTTGTGACAATTTTGTTGGTTAGGGGGTTTACGTCAGGTATTGCTTTTTTATTTTGTTTAAATTCTCTACTGAGAATTCATCAATCACCATACTGGCCCCCATTAACGATTCGCGCGGATAGGAAGTGGTAATCGCCACGCATGGTATGCCCGCGGCTGCGGCAGCCCGCACCCCTACCAGCGAATCCTCGATTACCAGGCAATTTTCCGGCGCCACACCCAGCTTGCGAGCCGCCGCCAGAAACACGTCCGGATCCGGCTTTGGCGGGCATTCGTCGCCGCTGGTCATGGCATCAAAATAAGGTAACAAATGCAGCAAATCCAGAATCGAGCGCATGTTTTCATAAGAGCCGGAGGAGGCAACCGCCTGACGGATGCCATTTTTCCTGAATTCTTCAAGCCAGCCGACAACCCCCTTGGTTATGCGGATTTCAGAAGCACAGGATTCCCGAAAGAACACATCTTTTTCACGATCGACCTGTTCAATCACGGCGTCTGTCAAAGGCGTATCCGTCATGCGCTGGATCATGTGATGATTGGCCATTCCGAACATGCCTGCATATTCATTCTTTTTAAAATCAATCCCGAACTTTTCGAAGGCTTTTTCAAACGATAAAAAATGTGCGTAGTGCGAGTCGATCAAAACGCCATCCATATCCCAAAGCACGGCTTGCGAACGGTCAAATTTCTGCATTTCATCACCATTATTTTTATGATTAAAAAGGGGCTGCCATGAACATTTCTCTGCGGAGCAGCCGATCCTGTTGGGAATGCGCAAACCGGATTTCTTCGGCGGAGCGCACAGCCCATTGTAGCTGAATTTTCCGGCAGGCGACAGGGGCATGTTACAATCGGAACATATTCCCAAAGAATCACAAAGAAACAAGGTAACCATGTTCATTTTTCTATCGAAATTACTGCCGTTGTTCGTCTACCCCCTGGGGTTAGCCTGCCTGTTGTTGTTCATCGCGTTGCTGGTAGCTTACAATCGCAAAGCCAGCGCGATCCTGGTGATCAGCGCGCTGGTCATCCTGTGGTTGAGCAGCACGACCGGCTTCTCCGATCTGTTGGCGCGCTCGCTGGAGTTGAAATACCTGCCGCCCGAGGAAATCCCCGGCGCGGAGGTCGTGGTGGTTTTAGGCGGGGGAACCGAACCGGCAGCCTACCCGCGCACGACCGTGGAACTTAACGGCGCGGGCGACCGGGTGCTTTATGCCGCGCAATTGTATAAGGAAGGCAAAGCCGCGCATATCCTGCTAAGCGGCGGGGATATCGAGTGGCTGGACGAAGGCAGCACCACGCCTGCTGAAGACATGGCCGCCATCCTAACCCAGATCGGTGTCCCGCAGGACGCGCTTTGGCTGGAGACCGAGTCGAAAAATACATACGAAAACGCGCTCTACGCCAAACAATTCCTGGAAGAAAAAGAGATCAACAAAATCCTGCTGGTCACCTCCGCCATGCATATGCCGCGCGCGGTGGCTTTATTCGAAAAACAAGGCTTCGAGGTTATTCCCCTGCCGGTCGATTACAGCGTCACCAACTCACCCATCACAGCGGACGGGGCGGAAAGTTTTGCCGCCAAATTTCTGGATATCCTGCCGAGCGCCGGCAACCTATCCCTCACGACGAACGCCATGAAGGAATACATCGGTTTCTTCATCTACAAACTCCAGGGATGGCTATAAGCACCGAAATCAACGCGGAAGTCCGGGAAGCAGCCCGAATCCTCTGGGATTATCTCAGGCTGGATCAAACACCGCAGCACTGCGATTGCATCATTGCCATGGGCAGCCACGATTTGCGCGTGGCTGAGCACGCCGCCCTCTTGCTCCTGGAAGGCTGGGCGCCGCTGCTGGTCTGTTCGGGAGGGCTGGGCAGGTTAACGCGTGATATCTGGCATGAAGCGGAAGCTGAAAAATTCGCGGAAATCGCGGTGAAAGCCGGTGTAGCCCCGCAGCAGATATTGGTCGAAAACCGCTCCTCCAACACCGGCGAAAATATCCTTTTTTCAAAGGAATTGTTAGCCCGACAGGGCCTTTCCATCAGCCGGGCGCTCCTGGTCCACAAGCCGTATATGGAAAGGCGCGCGCTGGCAACCGCGCTGAAAGTGTGGCCGGAAATCGAATATTGCGTATCCTCTCCAAGGATTTCATTTGAGAATTATCCGAACGCGGAGATACCGCTCAAGCAAATGATCGATATCATGGTGGGGGATTTTCAGCGCATCCGGGAATATCCGGCGTTGGGGTACCAGGTTCCGCAGGAAACGCCCGACACGGCTTTGCGAGCCTATGAGAAATTGGTTGGATTCGGCTATACCGATCAGACGCTCTCTGGATAAAATAGAAATATGCTAAGAGCCAGGGGATTTCAAAGAGAAAATCAAACGGCCGAGATCGATAAAATGACAGCCGTGATCAAGCGCGCCCGACCGCGGGCATGGTTGATGGACAGCCCCAGTTTTACCGACCTGCACGAACTGCTGGCGTTGGAAGCGGTGCAGGCAGGCACGCTGATCTGGGAAGATGAGGTCGGACAAGCCCAGGCATTCGCGTTGGTGGATCCTTATTGCAACCTGTTGATGGAAAGCGCAGAAGCTGCGAATTTCTCCGCATTATTTCACGAGTCCGTTCAATGGGCAAGCGCATACTTACGCCAAACCTATTCCGGTTCCGGGAATATGCCAACCCTGGATATCAGCTGCCGGTCGGAAGATACGGTACGCCTGGCTCGTATAAAAAGAGAAGGATTTATCGCCGAAACATATCAAACGATCACCCTGCGGCGCGACCTGCGCGCGCCCATTCCGGGGGTAACCTTGTCGGCCGGGTTTCACATCCGCCCGCTGGAAGGCGAGCACGAATTGCCGGCGTATGTTGCCCTGCATCAGGCAGCCTTCGACAGCGGGGAGATGACCCTGGAAATGCGCAGGGCGATCATGCGCGCGCCGGAATATGATCGGGCGCTGGACCTGGTTGCGGTTTCCGCGGATGGAAAACTGGCTGCTTTTTGCGTCTGCCAGATTTTCAATGAAGAAAACGCGATCACAGGCGAAGAATGCGGATGGACCGATCCTATCGGGGTGCACCCGGACTTTCAGGGACTGGGCTTGGGATTGGCTCTGCTGTACACGGGGTTCCGTAAATTAAAAGAACGGGGGATGACCCACGCAATCATCGGCACGCGGTCGGATAACGAACGCATGTTATCTCTCGCCCGGAAAGCCGGTTTTTCCATCGATCATACGCGCATGTGGTTCAGCAAATCAATCGTGTAACCCGCCAGCGCATGTGTATAATGAATTCATACAATAATTTTGTTTTTTACATGGAGATTTATGTTTGAAAATAACAAGCAAATCAGCAGCCGGCGTCTGGCTGTATTGATCGACGGGGACAATGCCCAACCCTCGCTGGTCGAAAAAATCCTCTCTGAAGCCAGCAAATACGGAACGATTACCGTACGGCGCAACTACGGCGACTGGACCACATCCAATATGGGCGGCTGGAAGGACACGCTGCAAACCCACGCCATCCAACCCATCCAGCAATTTCGATATACCATCGGGAAAAACGCCACCGACAGCGCCATGATCATCGATGCCATGGACCTGCTTTACAGCGGGAACGTGGACGCTTTCTGCCTGGTGTCCAGCGACAGCGATTACACCCGCCTGGCCACGCGCATCCGCGAAAAAGGTTTTTTCGTGATGGGTATCGGCCAGAAAAAAACTCCGCGCGCCTTTGTCAACGCCTGCGACGTATTTGTGTACACCGAGAACCTTTTGCCGAAAAAAACCGAGAATAAGGTTGAAAAGAAAATCGAAAAGAAAAAACCCACCCGCAGACGAGAATCGAAACCCGCAAAGGAACAGGAACATGAAATTGAAGTTGAGCAGGAGCCCGAGACTCTGTCACCTGAGCCGGTCAGGCTATTGAAACAGGCATTCGACAACGCCGTCCAGGAGGATGGCTGGGCTTTCCTGGGGACACTGGGCCATCACATGCGCCAGCTCGATCCGGGTTTTGACGCGCGCACCTATGGTTTCAGCCAGCTATCATCACTGATCCGCGGCTATCCCAAGGTGTTTGAAATCCGCGAGGTGAAGGGCGAGGATGGAAACTCGTCCATCTATGTCAAAGTAAGGGAGTAAAAAAATAGAGGAGAAATGAGCAATATTCTGGATACGATCTATACACGGCGCAGCATCCGCGTGTTTGACCGCAGACAGGTGAATAAAAATATCTTAATCGATCTACTCAAAGCAGCCATGGCGGCGCCTTCAGCCAGTAACAGCCGGCCATGGGAATTCATCGTGGTTACCGAAAAAGAGATATTAGCCGAACTGCAAAGCAAGATCCAATACGGTAAATACAACGCCCCGGCAGCCATCGTGGTTTGCGCCAACCTGGCAATTGCCCGCAATGAATCGGCTTTCCGTTTTTGGGTGCAGGATTGCAGCGCTGCGACCGAGAATATTTTGATCGCAGCCGCCGGGATCGGCCTCGGAACCGTGTGGACCGGCGCATATCCCAAAGAGGATGTTATGGAAACCCTGCGCCAGATCCTGGGTATTCCGCAGGATATCTATCCTTTAAATATGATTTACGTGGGCTACCCGGCGGAGGAAAAAGAAGCGCGCACGCAATACGAGGAAAACCGCGTGCATTGGGAGAAATATTAATTGCGCTGATGGCGCGCATTTGCTATACTAAAGCGTACCAAGAATTTTATACATCATCAAATCTTTTGGAGGTAAAAATGGAAGACTTTTTCAAGTTTCGCAAAATGATCACCCCGGCTATCATTCAGGTGATCTTCTGGGTTGGCGTAGCGATTTGCGTGATCGCCGGCTTGGTCACGATGGGCGCCAGTTTTAGTTCCTATTCGGGCGGCGTAGGCGTTTTCCTGAGCGGTTTATTGATGGTCGTTCTTGGACCGATCGCGGTCCGAATTTATTGCGAGATCATCATCCTTTTCTTCCGCATGAATGAAAACCTGAGCGACATCAAAGACAGCCTGGCCAAGAAATAACTTAGCAGTTTCACGCACTGCCTGTTTTATTGAAGACAGGCAGTGTATTATTTAATCAAATGCCATCATCCACGTGATAATCGGGGGTTGATATATAATGTCATTATCCGATTATTTAAGTTATTTTTGATTATTTAAGGTATTTGATATGATGCTTGTCTGGGAAGATTTAATCAAATTACTGGTCGCGCTGGTGCTGGGGGGCATCATCGGCGCCGAGCGCGAACGCCATAAAAAAGCCGTCGGCTTGCGCACGCTGATCCTGATCTCGGTCGGTTCGGCATTGTTCACGATCATCTCCGCGCACATGGTCGGGCCGGACGGCGAGAATCCGGGGCGCATAGCCGCCAATATCGTCAGCGGTATCGGCTTTCTGGGCGCCGGGGTCATTTTGGAGGAGCGCGGCCGCGTGGTAGGGTTGACCACCGCCGCCACGATCTGGATAGCCGCGGCCATCGGAATGGCGGCCGGCGCGGGAGAATATGTGCTGGCGACGTTCACCGCCGGATTGGTGATGGCAGTGCTGCTGCTTTTCACCCGGTTGGAGGAATATCTTGAAATCTCCAGCGAGCAGCGCACCTATGAGATCACCGCGAAGATCGACTGGGATAAGTATAAGGAATTGAAGTCCCTCTTCAAGGATTACGGCCTGGCGGTCAATAGTTACAAACAGGAAAAAAAGGGGCTCTATATGGTGTGCACCTTCGAGGTCAGCGGGCAAACCAAAAAACACGACAAAGTGGTGCAAAAATTACTGACCGATAAGGAAATCAAGGAAGTTTGGTTCTAGCATCTTCTAGATAAACACGAACACCACCCGCGATCAGGGCTTTACAGCCGCGGGCTGCTTATGTATAAATAATGCAATTCACTGCCCGGGGTTGATCATCATGAAAATCAGGTCATTGATCCAGTTCATTCCATTGATTTGCGCAGCCATTCTATGCGCAGCATGCAGCGGGATTGCGCTGCCTGATGGAGCCGCCGAATCCCAGGCTGCCCCTCCGCTTGAAGGGGAAGCCATCGCGCCCACGCTGGCCGCCACCGCCGCGCCGGAATATTTTCCAACTGGCGTTCTAGTGGATCTTGGAAATGATGCTAGCCTGGCCTTACTTGACCCCCATGGACGGCGAGTCGCAACGTTGGAAACTCCCGGGTTATTTCAAGCCAGCCCGGAAACGGTTATTTTGGCAGGCAGCCCAATTTCGGGAGATTCATCCGTATCGGTGATCTATCAACTTCCCGGCGCGGAAGGCGGACTTTTTTTGAGCGCGGCCGGTGAAAACCAGATACTGCGGAAAGACGATTCCATTCTCGCGCTGGCCGGCACTCGCAGCCAGGCGGCTTTCGCTTTTTCAGAGTTTCAATTGGTGGATGGCATTCCGCATAGTAAATTGTTTGCCGGCAACACGGAAAACGCCGGCTCATTGGACGCATTCCTGCAAACCAGCGACGAGCTCACGCAAAGCGTGCTGACTCCGGTAGGGGTCAACGTTGTTGGCGAAAACCCGATTGGCGTATGGTATACGCACAGCGCATGGGGGGTCGGCGGGCAGGATTTGATCTTCCCGATCACGCGCGGATTGCATTATTTCGATCTCGCCGCGGGGAGAAACCGAACCTATCTGGACGAAAGCCGGAATTTTCAGGGTATCTCGCCCAACCTGCAATGGGCCGGCAGCGTGTCCTTTGAACCGCAGGCTGACCGATCCATGACGGTTACATCCCTGTTGAATGACGATGAAGTGAATTTCTCGTTAAAACCGGAAAACGAACGCGGCGCCGGTTATGCGGTTTTTTCTCCTGACGACCGCCATATCGCCTGGCTGGAAGCCGGCGGTTCGCTCATTTCCGACCCACCCGATTTTCAGGCAACGATACGGGTGGGTAATCTGTCGGACGGAACAATCGAAGCGGAAGTGGATTCGGCGGCCGCCGCGCAAGCCTTGAACGTGGAAGGGATTGCCTTCCTCAAACCGGCCGGGTGGCTGGATGATCATTCCCTGCTGCTGGAAGCCCGTTCCCTGGATTGGGAGCAAGCTTACCTGCTGCGCTTCGATCTTCTAAACCGGGCGCTCGCGCTTTTCAGCCCGGGAAGCTTTTTGGGATTCGCGTACCCGTAGACCGCTTCCTGATCAGTCAGTTAAAAACATTAAATTTTTCTTTCTGACGTCCTTTCATAAGGTTAACTTCTGCCAGCGGGTTTAGAATAAATTGCTCTCATCAAGCAATTTCAGCAATTAATTAAAGGACAGATCAAGCCACATGAAATCAAAAACACTATTCACCATCACACTCGCGCTGGCCTGCGGGCTGCTGGCCGCCGGCTGCGGACATGCCAATTCAACCACTGAGTTGATACCAGCCGCGGTGCTGGTCAATCAAAATCTTGCGGAATCGTTAACCATTATCGCTCCCGACCAGAAATTCATCGCCAATGTCAAAATTGAAAATCCAGGCTATATGTCGGTTGGCGACGTGGTCCCGGCAGGGCTATATTCAAAAGAAAAAGCCAACTTGCCGCTGGTTTACGCCGCTTACGCCGCCGGAGCGGAGGTCAAGCTCAGCCAGAACGATCAGATTGAAACGCAGCGAAAACTCGATTCGCTCAGCAAGATCGCCGGTTCCAACGGGCAGCAGGCTATCGCTTTTGCGGACGTGGCATACACCGGCTCAAGCTTGAAGAGTTCGCTTTACGTGGCGAATATCGATAACCTGGCATTAAGCACTCCGGTTTTCCAGATAGAAGATGTTCTACAGCAGTGGGCTTTGGCGCCTCTGGCAGTGGAGGTCAAGGATGGACAGCCCGGAGGTGTTTGGTACACCACCACCGGCTGGGGCGTGGGCGGACCGGGTTTGATCTTCCCCATCACCCAGGGATTGAATTACTTCGACGTGCGGGCCGGCAGCAATACGGAATACCTGAGCCGGGATGAAAGTTTGCAGGGCCTCTCGCCGGACCATCGCCTGGCCGGCAGCATCGCCTCCAGCAGCTCCGGCGACCACGCCATGACCGTCACGAACCTGGAAACCCACTGGACCCTGAAGTTCCCCCTGCGCAAGGAAAGCGACATGGGGTCGGGGTACGCGGTATTCCCGCCCAACGGCCAATATGCCGCCTGGCTGGAAGCCGGATCTTCCCCTTATGATCCTTACCAATACAACTACGTTGTACGGGTAGGCAACCTTTCCGAAGCGAAAGTGATATTCGAGATCGATGCCGGCGCCGCGGCGCAGACTTTAAATACGGATACCGTTACTTACCTGCGGCCGGTGGGCTGGCTGGATAATAACTCGCTGCTGATCGAAGCGCGCGGAGAAAACTGGCAGGATGCCAACGTCATGCGGCTGGATTTGGGCGACGGCAAACTCTACCAGTTCGCCGACGGGGCATTCGTCAGCTTCCTGTATTAAATTCTCAACAGAAAAGAAAGGCGACCCTTCGACCTTGCTCAGGGACCACCCTTCGACCTTGCTCAAGGGTCGCTTTTTATTATCCCAATTTGGCGCCGTTGGGAACGGGGCGATCGGGCACCGCCAGCACCACCGCCCCAGCCGGGCGGTAGAAGCCGGTCACCAGGCACTGCGACATGAATTTGCCGATCTGCTTGGGCGGGAAGTTCACCACCCCCACCACCTGCTTGCCGAGCAGTTCTTCTTTGGCATACAGGTCGGTGATCTGGGCGCTGGAACGGCGCACGCCGACTTCCTCGCCGAAATCGACGGTCAATTGATAGGCGGGTTTGCGGGCTTCGGGAAAATCCTCCACCGCCGT
>CALGUJ010000364.1 GCA_937902055.1 uncultured Pelolinea sp. | reverse complement strand
CCGCAGGTTCATCCAGGTACATGCGCGAAGGGCGCGAGGAATATGAATGGATGTTCCTGCTTTGAAGCAATTGCTCCAGCGAGAATTTCAGGGCATCCGAGAGGTAGGGCGCCAGGATGACAACTTCGCCGGCTTGAATCGAAGCGTTCCTGATCAGGCCGGCAATTTCGTCGGCAACGCCGGCCAGCATTTCGGGATAAAAACGGAAATCTTTTAAAGTCAGGACTGGGTCGAGGTCCATTGGCAATGCGGCGGGCGGTTCATGGCGGATGCAGCCTGTCAAGGCGAGCTGGAAATCCACCATGCCCTTTGAGGATTTGAATGTATCCTGAGAGATAATATGCCGGTCGCAAACTGATTTCAATGCTTCCGCGCTGGAAGGGTCGGCGCCCAAAAAGGTGCGGTAGCCTGCTTGCTGATCCATGATGAGCAGCGCGGATTTCGTTTCCGGCAACCAGGCTTGCATCAGATCGTGGGCAGCCGGCACATCCTCCTCGATGTTATCGAAAATAACGTGCGGGTAAAAGGTTTCAAAGTATTTGCGGCAGTGCGGCAGCGGAAAAATGTGTTTGAGAAAGATTTCGATCTGCAGCGAATAATCCAGCAGATTATTATCGAGACAGTACCGGCGGAATTCCAACGCGCAGGCTTGCGCCTGATCGAGGGCGGGTGCCAGGGCTGGTTCAAGGTTGAGATCCGATTTCAACCTCGCGCCGATCTCGTCGATGGCAAAACCAACCACCGCGGCTTTATTCAGGTTGTCGATGATCTGGCTGTAGATGCGGTTTTTTTCAATTGTTACCGAATTAAAAAAACCTTGTTCGCGTTTCGGGTCTACGATGCGCGACATGCAATATTGCGCTGTCTCCAAAGAGAGAAAGTAAGGTGGCCGCTGCGGATCGCGGAACCCGGCTTGCGCAGCCACCAACGGCCAAAACAGATGGGTCATACGCTGCGCAAGACCGCCCAACGTCAGGATGGACGGCAGACTGCCGCGAAAATCCGGGCTTTCTTTCACATAATCGTAATAGGGTTTCCCCAGGCTGCGTTGGGGAACCAGGATCAGGAATTCATGGCCGGGAACGTGCTGCAGCATCCTTTCCAGGCGGCCCAGCGCGGCGCTGGTCTTGCCGCTACCGGCCGGCCCTTCCAGAAAGACGCGGGATTCCAGCGGCATTTGAATGACGTTCTTTTGGGTTTCGGTGTAGGTTAAAGCCATGACGTTTATCTATTGCAGCAGATACCGGTCGATTTCCCTCAGCCAACCGGGAGCGCTGCTTATAGATATTTTACTCAATGGCGGGAATCTCATCAGCATCAAAACCAGAAAAACGAATGCGTATATCAGGGGGAGCAGCACATCGCCTTTAGCTGCCAGATAAAAATGGCCGAGAGCCAGAGCGGTCAGAGGATAAACAAGGCGGTGCAGCCGGCGCCACCCGGAACCCAGGCGGGCTTGCAGTTTCCTCAACGAGGTGACAGCCAAAGGCAGCATGAGCAGCAGGGAGATCAGTCCGATGCGGAGGAAGGGTTTCTGCGCGATCTCGTCCCTGATCCAGACCGGGTTGAACTCAAAATCCCAGCCGGCGAAGACCAAAAAATGAAACGCAGCGTAAAAGAAAGCAGCCAACCCCAATACTTTCCGCACCGGCATCAGGAAATTCAGGCGAAGAAGGTTCTTCACTGGCGTACAGGCCAAGGACAAGAGCAAAATGCGGATGGCCGCCTGACCGCTGCGCAGGGTAAGGTCCTGGATGGGATTGGCGCTCAGCCTGCCGAAAATCCAGGAATATGAAGCTGCCAATAAGGGTATGAGGCAGAAAAATATCGCGATGATCTGACCGCGAGTAAGCTTCATTAGAAATTCACCGCCAGGTCCATTCCGGCGTACAGTGAAGCGACCTCATCCTCGTACCCGTTGAACATCAATGTATCACGCCGCCCGGATTCGCCGATGCGCCGTTCGCTGGCCTGCGACCAGCGTGGGTGGGGCACGCTGGGATTCACGTTGGCGTAAAAGCCATATTCACTCGGCCCGGAAGCCATCCACAAGGAAACCGGCATTTCGCTCACCAGGTCGATCTTGACGATGCTTTTGATGGATTTGAACCCATATTTCCAGGGCACCACCAGGCGGATGGGCGCGCCGTTCTGCGGGCTGAGGTCGCGCCCGTATAAACCGGTCGCCAGCAAGGTTAAATCGTGCATGGCCTCATCCAGCCGCAATCCTTCCACGTAGGGAAACGGGAAGAAGGAATTCTTCTGTCCGGGCATTTGTTCGGGGTCATAGAGCGTTTCAAAGCGCACGAATTTGGCATCCGGGGTGGGTTCAACCAGTTCCAGCAGCTTATTTAATGGAAAGCCGATCCAGGGGATCACCATCGACCAGGCTTCCACGCAGCGCATGCGATAGATGCGCTCTTCCTGATCGAAGAGCGATTTGATCTCGGCAAGGTCGAAAGTGCGCGGCTGGTTGACTAGACCTCCGACTGTTACCGACCAGGGACTGGTGACCAAATTTCCGGCCAGGCGGGTGGGGCCGCTTTTATCGGTGGAAAATTCGTAATAATTCGTGTAGTCGATGATATCCTGATAAGCGGTCAGCGCATCACCCAAATCGTCGGCGCTGCCGGTTGCCGCTGGGGGCGGGTAACTACCGGTGAGTTCGGCTGCTAACGTGGATGAATTTTCAGGGCGGCAGGCGCTGAGGATCAGAGAGGCCGCGGCCAGGCGGGCTGTATCCCGGAAAAACCGGCGGCGGGAGATGTAAACAGCTTCAGGGGTGATCTCCGAAGGGCTGATCGGTACACCCATTTTGACCTCCTCTATTTGTCAATACTAGTCAAGCAGCCAATAGGCGATCTCGTCCAGATGAACGGTAAAACCGGGCGTTTGGGCTGAATTGACAAAAAAGCCGAAATGCCCATCCACATCGATTTGCTTGTCGCTGATCTCGGTTAAAAATTGATTGTTGGCGTACAGGCGTATGGTGGAGCCTTTGAGCCACATTCCGAGAGTATTGCTTTGGTCAGAGCCTGCGTTGAGCGCTTCGCTGGATGGTGAGTCCAGCAACTCGGTTGTGCCGCCGGCGGTTACCCGCCGCAGGTTGTAATGACCGTCGCAGGTCACCGTGTAATAATACGCGATGCCATCCGCGTAATCTTTCGCGCGGGCTATCAACCCATAGCGGTCATTCTTGCTGCAGGTATCGACTTCAAATTTGGCTTCCAAGTACGCATCGCGGAACGAGAAATAGGTCAGAATCCAATTGAAGTTGTAGCTGTTGCTCGCAGCGATGGCGCCCTTTGAATGGGTAAAAACGTCCTCTCCAATTCCCTCGTTCACCTGAGCCAGGCTCCAGTTTTTGTCAGATGAAATATCATCCTGCCAGTCGGGATCGCCCAATTGGGTTTTGGGATCGTCGGCGGGGGGCGTTTGGGTGAGCGTGGGCGTGGGCGAGACTGCGCTTTCGGGCGTCAACGTGGCAGCCGGGCTTTGCTGCGCGGCAGCCAGCGCGGTTTGCGTGAAAGCCACTGCCACGCCGGTTTCAACTTCACGGTCATAGGACGAAGAAGAGGGAAAGCTGATCGTGCAGGCGATAACCGTCAACAAAATTGTTACAAAAGGAAGTACTTTCTTCATGGTCACCTCAAGCGAATCTCATTTTTATTATATCGGATAAAAATAGTAGACTTTTGAAATTGCCTTTGTGCAATCATGTATAATCCTCTCATTGCATGAGTGATACCGCCTCTTCCAGAATAATGGCTGTGGATTGGGGCGCCAAGCATATCGGATTGGCGCTCAGTGATCCGACGCGCACGATCGCCAACCCGCTAAGAGTCATTGAACACCAATCGCGCGCGCTGGATGCCGACGCGATCGCCCAGCTCGCGGATGAAAATGGAGTTTCCCTGATCCTGATGGGTGTAACCTACACTGATCAAAACGAACTGACGCCTTCCGGCAGGAGCGCCATGCGGTTGGCGGAAGCCATTCATGCGCTGGGAGGCCCGGAGGTGCGCGCGGTTGATGAAGCACACAGCACGCGCACTGCCAGGCAGTCACGCCTGGATATGGGGATACCGCGCAGCAAACGCAAAGGCCATTTCGACGCGATCGCGGCCGTCATATTCCTGCAAGCGTATTTGGATAATAACCGATGAAGAGCGAGAAAAAAGATCATCTACTGCTGTTTTTTTTCATTTTGCTGGTATTTCTAATTTTGTATGCCGTCTATTTCGTATTCGGCCTGCTGATACCCCAAAAAGCGGCAAGGGATTTCGGACAGCCTGATCCGCAATTGGAATTCTCACGTCGCATCCTGTATGCCGTCAACCTGGAAACCAACAAGAAAACACTCACCATGCCGCTGGATGGGAATGGCGTGAATAGACTCTTCACCATCCAATATGGAGAAAGCGCCAGCCAGGTTGCGTACGACCTGTATCAAACGGGATTAATCCGCTCATATAACCCGTTCATCGATCTGCTCATCTACTCAGGTAACGACAAGAAGATTCAGGCAGGAATTTATACCTTGAGTCCGTCCATGAGCATGCTGGATATTGCCAATCATATCGTGGACAGCAATCCGCAGGATGTGGCTTTCAGCTTTCTGCCGGGTTGGCGCGCGGAGGAGATCGCCGCGCTTTTACCGCAATCGGGATTGACAATCGACGCAACTGATTTCTTGGATGAAGTAAAAAATCCTACCAGTAATTATGAAATAGCTGAAAGTTCAGGCGCCGGCAGCCTGGAAGGTCTTCTTTTCCCGGGCGAATACCAGATGATGCGCAGCGCCGGCGCGCAAGACCTGGCGGCTGCTTTGACCGGCCAGTTCGCCGCCCAGCTTCCGGCGGAGTATGCCGGCCTGGTCGAAGGGAAAGGATTGAGCCTGTACGAGAGCATTATCCTGGCATCCATCGTTCAGAAGGAAATGGTCGTTATGGACGAAGGGCCGCTGATCGCGGGCGTGTTCCTCAACCGCCTGAAAGCTGGCATGTCGCTCCAGAGCGACCCGACTGTGCAATACGCGCTGGGGTATGACGAGCAGTCCGCAACCT
>CALGUJ010000363.1 GCA_937902055.1 uncultured Pelolinea sp. | reverse complement strand
TTAAGCAGATGAAAAGTACACTCTTGATTGGTTATGGGAATCCGGATCGCGGGGACGATGGCGTCGCCTGGCATATGCTGAATTTAGTCTTAAAAGAAAACGGCAGCAAGGAAGACGACTTGTTCAGCAGTGATATCCTTCACGTCCGGGAAGGCTTGGATATCTGGTTCAATTTCCAGCTTCTACCCGAAATGGCGGAGACTGTTGCCGCATATGAACGCGTTATTTTCATTGATGCGCATACCGGTGAGGTCAAGGAGGAAATCAGTCTGGTTCGGGTGGAACCGCAGTTCCAAAATTCGCCCCTGACCCATCATTTCAACCCGCCTTCCTGCCTGGCGCTGGCGCAATCGCTCACGGGAAAGTACCCCGAAGCCTGGCTGCTTTCCGTGCGCGGCTACGAGTTCGCTTTCAGCCGTGAGTTGACCGCCCAAACCCGCGCATTGGTGGAAAAGGCTTTTAAGCTCCTTGAAAAAGAATATTTCGAATAATTATCATTTTTATAGTATTTTTACCTTAATAGTATAATATCCAGCATGCACGAACTCGCCGTAACTGAATCCCTGCTTAAAACCGCCAGTGAATACGCCGAAAAAAATGAGGCAAAAAAAGTGCTCAGCCTGAACCTGGTGATCGGCGATCTATCCGGCATCATCGACGACAGCGTGCAATTTTATTGGGATATGATCAGCGCGGACACCATCTGCGCCGGTTCGGTCTTGAAAATTGAAAAACAACCGGCAAGATTCATCTGCCATTCCTGCCAAAAAGAATTTACAATGGACAGCGAATTGACCCCCTGCCCTCATTGCGGCAGCATCGACATCAAAGTCATCGCAGGGGATGAGTTCACATTACAAAGCATTGAAATAGAAAAATAAGGCAATCACATGAGCGTAGAAAAAGTACAAATTGTAGAAAAGATCCTTGACGCCAATGACCAGATGGCGTTGGAAAATCAGCAGGTTTTCGACCAGGAAGGCATCCTGGCTATTAATATCATGGCTTCTCCGGGCGCGGGCAAGACCAGCTTGATCCTGCGCACCATCGAAGGTCTTTCTCCCCAGTATAAAATTGCGGTGATCGAAGGCGATACTGCCCCGGTCACCATTGACGCCGACAAGGTCAATGCCCGCGGTATTCCGGTAACCCAGATCAACACCGGCGGCGACTGTCATCTGGACGCGCTCATGGTGCGCAAGGGTATGCAAGCCCTGAATCTGAAAGGCATCGACCTGGTCATCATCGAAAACGTCGGCAACCTGGTTTGTCCTGCGGCTTTCAAACTGGGCTCACATAATAATGTCGTGGTTGCCAGCATCCCCGAAGGGGACGATAAACCCTACAAGTACCCCAATATTTACCGCGGTATTCAATGCCTGGTGCTGAACAAGACCGACCTGCTGCCCTATGTGGATTTCAATCTGGATTACTTCAAGCAGGGCATCCGTATTCTCAATCCTACTGCGGACATCCTGCCCCTCTCCAGCAAGACGGGCGAAGGGATGGATGCCTGGCTGGCCTGGTTGCGCGCCAGGATCGGCGAAAAGAAGCATGCCGCAAAATGAGCTGAGCGGGCGCAAGATCCATATCCAGGGCATTGTCCAGGGTGTCGGTTTCCGCCCATTCGTTTATACGCAAGCCACCAAACGTCACCTGACCGGCTGGGTGCGCAATTCCAGCGCAGGCGTGGATATTCTTGTGAACGGTCCCCAGGCGCAGTTGGACGCATTTCTGGAGGAAGTTCAGGGCAATCCGCCGCCCCTGGCCAGGATCGACAATATCGACGTGCAATCCCTCGCGCCGGATTCGTTCAATGATTTTCAAATACTGGAAAGCGCCGCCGAAGAAGGCGGATTCATCCCCATTTCGCCGGATATTTCCATCTGCCCTGATTGCCTGCGCGAGCTGTTCGACCCCGCCGACCGACGTTTTCGCTACCCGTTCATCAATTGCACCAACTGCGGGCCGCGCTTCACCATCATCAAGGACATTCCCTATGACCGGCCGCTGACCACCATGGCCGATTTCAGGCTCTGCGCGCGCTGCGAGCGTGAATATCACGATCCATCGGACCGCCGTTTTCACGCGCAGCCGGTGGCCTGCGCGGATTGCGGGCCGCAGGTCTGGTTCGAAGCCAAAGATTTTCCTAAATCAACAGGCGAAGAAGCCATCCAAACCGCGCGCCGTTGGCTGAAACAGGGCAAGATCATCGCCATCAAGGGACTGGGCGGGTTCCACCTGGCTTGCGACGCCACCAACCCGTCC
>CALGUJ010000362.1 GCA_937902055.1 uncultured Pelolinea sp. | reverse complement strand
CTGGACAGCGCGGTGAAATTGGTTGGCCTTGGACCATTTTTCGAGGTTTGGTCTCCCGAAAAATGGCGCAGCAAGGAAGAATTGATCGGCGATGCGCGCCGCCGCGCGGAGCACTTCAAGAATTTGAATCTGACATTTTAAGAATGGAAGTTCCTGAAGCAGGCGCGGACGTACCGCATCAACCAGTACTTTACCAACAGATTTTGGATTACCTCAGGCCAACCAGCCCGGGCAGATATGTGGACGGCACGCTGGGCGCTGCGGGGCACACGCTTGGAATCTTGCAAGCCAGCGCCCCCGAAGGTCAGGTGCTCGGTTTGGACGTTGACGGCAACGCCATCGCAATCGCGCGGGAAAGGACCAACGCATACAGCCGCCGCATCCTCATCCGCCATGGCTCGTACTCGGACCTGGCGGATCACCTGCGCGAGATCGGCTGGGAAAGCGTGGATGGCATGCTGCTCGATTTGGGTGTGTCTTCCATGCAATTGGATACCGCCGGGCGGGGCTTCTCTTTCCTCAAAGATGCTCCGCTGGACATGCGTTTCGATGAGCGCCAATCGGTCACCGCGGCCCGCTTGCTCGACACGCTGGACCAAAAACGCCTGGCGCAGATCCTGCGGGAATACGGCGAAGAACCGCGCGCCATCCAAATTGCTGATGCGATCATCCGTAATCGGCCGATCCATACCACCACCCAATTGGCTGAATTGGTTCTGGCGGTCTATCACGGCCAGCGCGGCAAGACCCATCCCGCCACGCGTACCTTTCAGGCGCTGCGCATGGCAACCAATACCGAACTGGAGCGGTTGAGCCGGGGCCTGGAGCAAGGCATTCAGGCGCTGCGCCCGGGTGGCAGGCTGGCAGTCATCAGCTTTCATTCGCTGGAAGACCGATTGGTCAAACAGTTTTTCCAGCGCGAAAGCCGCGATTGCGTTTGCCCGCCGGAACAGGTCATTTGCACTTGCGGGCATAAAGCAAGCATCAAGGTAATCACGAAAGGGGCTTTGACACCTTCACAGGAGGAAATCGCCCAAAACCCGCGTTCGCGCAGCGCGAAATTGCGGGTTGCAGAAAAAATGTAGTTGTGGATATTCGGTCAATATAACAGGCAGAGTTATAGATGGCAAAGAAAACCAAACAAGCATACAAGCAGGCACCCTGGAGACGGCAGCTTCAATCTGTCGGCTTTTCTCTTGTGCTGGTTATTGCCATCCTGGCTGTGCTCTCGATTTATCTGATCATCAGCGCCCAGGCAGCCTCAGCCGGCCTGGAGATCATGGATATGCACTATGAAGAAGAAGAAATCATGCGCATCATAGCCAATGAGCGCACCGAGTTGGCCTGGAAAACCTCCTACGCCGAAATGCAGAAACGCGCGGAAAAGGGCGGTTATCAGGTCGCGCCAGCGGAAAATGTGCACTTCATGGTCATCCCCGGTTACCAGGGGCAGAATCCTGTCCTCCTGGCTCCCCCGCCAGGCAGCGAGAATACGCTTGGGCCGGTTGTCAACGAGTATTACCAGCAGTCTTTGTGGGATTGGTTCTATGGCACTTTTCTGACCACCTCCCCCGCTGCCGGCGTCGAGGCGGTTGAATGAAAAAAGGCACTTTTTCCCGCCTGACACTCATCGGCGTGATCCTGTCCGCATCCAGCTTGTTTATTGTGCTGCAAATGCTGCATATCCAAAGCAGCACCAAGCATCAGGAATTGAGTCAATGGGCTGATGAGGAATATTCTTACGCTATTGAAAATTACACGCCCGAGCGCGGCAACATTTACGATCGCTGGGGTCGCTTGCTGGCCGGAGATGAGGACGTTTACGAGTTGGGTGTCATGCTGGAATACGTTACCAATCCCGATACCATCGCCCGCACGCTGGAAGGCATCAATGGTTTGACCTACGACGATGTCTACGCGGTTGTCTCCAAGGAATATAACGCCGAAGACAGCATCTACGCGGTCATCACCGATTTTCTGCCCTCCGGGGTGATCGATGTTCTGAGCGACATCAAGCAAACCTACGAAATTGAGAATCCCTACGGGAAAGATCCGAATTTACCCTCTTTGCGAGGCTTGATCTGGAGTTCGCACTTAAAACGTAGTTATCCGGAAAACGGCCTGGCTTCTAACATCTTGGGGTTTTACGCTTTCCGCGATCGGCAGGAAGGGCTGGGCTATTACGGCGTGGAAGAATATTACGACGATCTGCTGGCCGGTAATCCCATGGATACATTCATGCCGCGCAATCCCTATCTGCTGGAGAGTTTGCCGGAAGTTCCGGCAGGCGCCAGCCTGGTGCTCACCATCGACCGCGAAATCCAGGCCATGGTTGAAAAAAAGCTGGACGAGGCCATCGAAAAATATGGGGCGGTCTCCGGCACTGTTATCATTCTGAACCCTGAAAACGGTGATATTTACGCCATGGCCACCCAACCGCGCGTCAATCTCAATGAATACTGGAAATACCAGGAACGATTCAAAGAAAGCACGCCCTTTAACCGCGCGGTCAGCGAGACCTACGAACCCGGATCAGTGTTCAAGGTGCTCACCATGTCCGCTGCTTTTGACGCCGGCGTGGTCGATGATGAAACCACTTATTATGATTCCGGCCGCTACGAATATGGCGGCGGCACCATCCTCAACTGGGACCGCAAAGGCCACGGCGAACAAACCATGCAGGGCTGTATGCAAAAATCGCTGAACGTCTGCCTGGCCTGGGTCGCTACCGAAAAATTGGGCAAGGACAAATTCTACGATTACATGCGCGCTTTCGGTATCGGCCAGCGCACCAGCATCGACCTGGGCGGCGAGGAAATCTGGCCGATGAGCGTGCCCGGTGATTCAGACTGGTATCCCATTCAACTGGCCACCAATTCCTTTGGACAAGGCATTGCCGTCACGCCGGTTCAACTGGCTGCTGCCATTTCCGCGGTTGCCAACGATGGCAGAATGATGAAACCGCATGTGTTAAAAGCCATTATCCAGGACGGGAAACAGTATAATACTACTCCGCAAGTGCTGGGCGTACCCATCAAGGCCGAAACCGCCAAGACCATCACGGAAAAGCTGGTCCAAGCGCTCGAGAACAAAACCTCTCTGGCACTGGTTCCCGGCTATGAGATCGCAAGCAAACCCGGTACCGCTGAAATATCTGCCCAGGGCCAATACAGCACCGACCTAACCAATGCCTCATTTGTTGCCTGGGGGCCGGCTGAGGATCCAAAATTCCTGATCTGCGTTTAGCTGGAAAAA
>CALGUJ010000361.1 GCA_937902055.1 uncultured Pelolinea sp. | reverse complement strand
GTGACCAGGGCCGGCCAGGTTTCGGTATTCACGCGATAGTCCTCCAACCGGGCATGCACGCCCTGCAGGGCTTGCCGCGCGCGTGCCGCTGAAAAATGATAGGAAGGCCAGGTTTGAACCTCCTGCAGATCGCTGCCGCCATACACATCGCGGTAGCAGACCAGGGAAGCGCCGACACCCTCGCGCACGCTTTCAGGCAGATCGCCTTCCGCCAGATTTTCAACCAGCACCGGAATTGCGTCGCTGGACAAACTTGCCAGATAACCCGCATCCAGCGGCATGCCCGCAGCGGCGTTCCGCAGGTTGCGCTGGACGATGAGCCGGTCCACATTCATTATGCCGAGCGTCGCGCCGAAGCCCATGGCAGCCAAAATCGCCGCATTGAAGAACCAGCGCCGGCGGCCCAGCACTTCCATGACCGCGACCGCCACGAGCAGCACGCCCAGCCAAATCATGAAGACGTGCGGATACGTGCGCATGCGCGTGAAACCGTAGGCGGTTTCGTACAACGCAAGGCGCTGGAAAGCCGAAACCAGGATCACCAGCACCAAGGCAATGATGCCCAGGGAAAGGGCAGTGAAAGCGCGCCGATCCTTCACGGTTTCACGCCGCGTTATCAAACTGATAGCTTGCTGCAACAGGACGCTTAGAAATGCCACACCCACCAATTCGCCGAATCCGCGCCTGGCGTAGTCCGCGTAGGTGAATCCATCCAGCGCGATGTTGGCTTGCCCGGAGAAAAAATAGCGGAATTGCATACCGACAAACACGCTGAAGAGCAGGATCACCCCGCCCAACAGGATGGCGGCTTCTGTCATGCCCAGGAAGGGAGCGAACCATGGTTTTTCCGCGCCTGCCAGTTTTATGCGTGCGCTGCGCCGGGCGGCAAAGAGCACCCCGCCGGCGAAAAAGAAAGCGATCAAAGCGATCAGGATAGTTTGCATGAGTAATTCGGACATATTGCCCAGGTTGAAATTTTTCAGCAAAACATCCAGGCGCTGGGCGAAGATCAGGTCTGCGGAGGAAAGCAGGGTAATAAATACCAGCCATACCGGCAGCGAGAGGGCCAACCCGCGCAATATGGGGGCAAGGGATTTCTTTCTTTTTCCGGTTTCTGTGTCACCAGCGTCTTTTTTCTCCCGCCAGGGCAAGCTTAACATGCCGCCCAACAGGTCCACGAAGTTGACTGCATAATCCGCCAGGTTGAAAACCGGCCACAATCCATTCAGCCAGGAAACCGGCAGCAGGAGCACGCTGAAAAAAGTGAAAAGAAAACCCAGGAAAACGGTCATCGGTTCCCTGCGAAAAACGGTCATCGCGGAAAAGAAAAGGATGGGGACCAGCAGCCAATAGTTCACTTTGTGAGGCGTATTACCTTCCAGCTTTAACAGAAGCCAGCCGGCAGCCAGGCTCAGAGAGACAAAAAGCGGAAAGGACACGCCGGGAGATTTTTCCCAGAACAGCAGGTCAAAGAGCAAGCCCAATGCGATGGACACCGGCAACAGAAATTTTTTCATTGTATTTACCTCTCTACATATTATGGGATGTTTCGATTATAAGAAGATTCCCTCTCAAAGCCTGCCAATTGCTATCAGGATTTGCCATGATTTTATAAATTATGACACAAGGAGATTTATGAAAACAATCTGAATAAACTAAGTTATTTTTTCTTTTTCTGTCCGAGATTGCTTCGCCTGACTTCGTCATGCTCGCAATGACAAATCTTTTTTGAAGAAATCAGAATAGTACAGCACAGTTACATTGACACGAAATTATTATTCTACCGGTTTTGAAATTTGCGACAAATATGGTTTTAATTTGTATACAGATTTCATCATAAATCTGTATGTCTGCAAAAGAAATTTCGCAACTTAATGTGTCATTACGAGGAGTGCGAAGCACGACGCGGCAATCTCAAACCAAACAGAAATCTTCTTTTTAAATCTTTGTCAAGTTCGCCCGCAGGCTGGCGCCCACGGCGCCGCCGGGGTGATGCTTCGAGTAGGCTTCGGCGGTCAGGTCGCGCGCGGCAGCAACGGCCATGGCGAGCATATCGCACAAGGCCAGCGAGAGCAGCCCGCTGCTGGAACCGGCGAATTTCAGCGGTCCGGCTTCCTGCGTGAATCCGGTGGGCAGGACCACATCGCAATAGCGCGCCAGGGTGGACTCGGGTTTGCCCACGATGGCAATGCTCCCGATACCCAATTCTTTAATGCGCGGCAGCAGCGCGAGAATCTCGGCAGTTTCGCCGCTGTTGGAGATCAGGATAGCCACATCCCCGGCGGCCAGCGCGCCCAACTCGCCGTGCACCGCTTCAGCGGCATGCAAGAAGAAAGAAAGAATTCCCAGGCTGGAAAAACTGGAGGCGGATTTGGCCGCCACGTGGCCGGAATGGCCGATGCCAACGAACACCACCCTGCCCCGGCAGGTGTCAATCATGCGGCAGGCCCTTTCGAAACTTTCATCCAAAATCGCATCCAGGCGGCGCATGGCTTCGATCTCATCGCGCAGCACCTGGCGGCCGGTTTTTAAATAATCGGTTTCCATGAGAAGCTCTTTCTTTATGGGATCGTGATCTCGATACTGGCCTGAGCGCGCTGCGTTTCCAGCCAGCTTTCCAGCGCCTGGCGCTGCAGGAAAAGCAACGCATCGGGAGAGAGCGCGTGCTGCGCATCTTTTTCGATGACTTCAACGATGTGGTAACCGTTGGGGGTGCTGATCACGCCGCTGTACGCGCCCGCTTCTAAGCTGAAAGCAGCATTTTCAACGTCGGGTTGCAGCAGATATCCGCGCGGGAACCAACCCAGCTCACCGCCGGTCAGAGTATCGTATTGATACGCCAGCGTGTCGAAAGGCGTGCCAGCCTGCAACTGGCGCAGGACGCTATCGGCCTCGCTCTGACTATCCAGCAAGATCTGGCGGGCATGCACCTGCTCGGCTGTTGAAGGAATGGAACCGATGATCTGGTTGCGCATCCAAACGGCGGCCATCTCGCGTTTTAAAGCCAACCGGAAACTCGCGTCGGTGTAGAAATTCTGCGCCAGCCAGGCGTTGAGCGTTTCCACGCCCCCAACTTCGCCGGCCAATTCATCTATGCGGACTTGCAGCGCGGCATCGTCCACCGTGTAATTCTGGGACGCGGCGGCTTGCGCCAGCAAGGTTTGGTTTACCAGTTCGCCAATCACTTCTTTGGATGCAGCGGCCTGGTCGAAAGCCGCACCTTCGGCCTGAAGCGCCGCCTGATAACGCTGCAACTCGGCCTGGTATTCAGCCAGCAGAATGCCGGCGCCGTTGACGTGCGCCGCCATGGGCTCTTCGGTGGGTGTCGGCTCCAGGGTCGGGGTGGGCGTAGCCGCAGGCTCCCGGCTGCCGCAGGCAGAAAGCAATA
>CALGUJ010000360.1 GCA_937902055.1 uncultured Pelolinea sp. | reverse complement strand
AAACACGCACAAGCTGAGATGCCAGAAACCAAGAAGGAACCCGAAAAAATCGGCAAGCTGTGTCCGCAGTGCGGACATGACCTGGTGATCAAATGGGGCCGGTATGGTAAATTCATCAGTTGCAGCGATTACCCCAATTGTAAATATACCGAACCATATCTCGAGAAGATCGGCGTTAAATGCCCCAAATGCGGCGGAGAGATTGTAGTAAGAAAATCCCGCAAAGGCAGGATATTTTACGGATGCGAGAATTACCCCAATTGTGACTTTACCTCCTGGAAACAGCCGGTGAACATACCCTGTCCAGCTTGTTCCGGTTTATTAACCATCAAGAATAAAAATGAATTTCAGTGCCTGAATTGCGAAGAGACCTTTCTGATCAGCAGTCTGGCTCAGGAAGAAACGGCATAGAACTTGCATTAATAATTTCAACTGATAATTGGTTATATGCAGGAGAGGTTACTATGGAAAAGATAAAAGAGTTTATACGCAAACCGATTGTTTTGCCCGTGGCGGCTTTGATCATCGGGATCATTCTCGGCCTGGTCGTGCTTGGCTGGGGAATCTGGCCTTTGGAATGGGTGGATGCATCTCCCGCCGACTTGCAGGTCGATTTCCAACGCGATTATCTATGCATGACGATCGATTCCTATATCAAAAACCAGGATTTAGGATTGGTACAGCTGCGCTGGAATAGTATGGGCGAAAACGCATCCGCCGTTCTGGATTCATTGACTCCAGCGGCATGCGGATTTGGATCCTCCAAGGAAATCGAGGCATTCAAGGGAATTGTCAACTACCAGCCCCAAACCTTGACCGGCAGCGAAACAAGCGAATTATTCACCCAAGAGCAACCTGTTGTTGTCAACCCGGCTCCGGAACCCGAATCCACTTTTTCAATCGTGCCTTTGTTGATCCTTGTGGTTATGACCCTGGCTGTCGGCGCTGTCTTCATCTTCTTGATGAAACGCAGAGGCAGCAAACCTGCCGGCGGCAACCGCTCGTCCCGGCCTGCTCAAGCAACAGCTTCGATGAACAAGAGTCAGGTGAGAATGGCTCCATCCATGCAAACTGCTCCCAAAAAGGAACCGGCTTTGGCCCAGTTCATGACTACTTACCGGCAGGGCGACGACCTGTATGACGATTCTTTCAGCATCGATTCAGTAAATGGCGAGTTTTTGGGAGAATGCGGTGTAGGCATCGCTGAAACCATCGGCGTGGGTGAACCCAAGAAAGTGACTGCTTTGGAAGTGTGGTTGTTTGATAAAAACGATATCCAAACTGTCACCAAGATCCTGATGAGTGAGCATGCCAGCAAAGACGCAGCCATCCGCCAGCGGTTGACCTCCAAAGGCGAACCGATCCAGGTCGAACCCGGTATGACATTCCTGATGGAAACGGCTACACTGCAACTGGAAGCCAAAGTGATCGATATGGTATACGCTCGCGGTCCGCTTCCCGAAAACAGTTACTTCTCGCGCTTGACCATGGAAATCTCTGTTTGGGCGAAATAGTTGCCCCACTCCATACGAAAAAAAATGAGCCCGGTTTATCCGGGCTC
This sequence comes from uncultured Pelolinea sp., assembly GCA_937902055.1. Taxonomy (GTDB): domain Bacteria; phylum Chloroflexota; class Anaerolineae; order Anaerolineales; family Anaerolineaceae; genus Pelolinea. Next base: position 11,191 of record CALGUJ010000360.1, on the reverse strand, counting down.
ATTGCGTGTTATTGATAGTAGGAATCAGGTTAGCGGTGAAGCACGCAGCAGTCTATTTAATTTTGATGATTTTAAAATTGGTATCGCCAGCCGGCGTTACAACCCGGACAATTTCTCCCACCCGGTGCTTGATCAGAGCTTTGCCGATTGGGGATTCATAGGAAATCTTCCCCTGATCGGGATCGGCTTCTTTTGAACCTACGATAAAAAAAGTCTCTTCATCGTCGTATCCTTCTTCGCGGACAACAACTTCGGAGCCAATCTCGACTTGATCCCCGCTGCTCTTCTCTTCGATCACGACCACATTCTTCAGGATGTGTTCCAATTCAAGGATGCGGCCTTCCATGAAAGCCTGATCCTCTTTGGCGCTTGAGTAATCAGCGTTCTCGGAGAGATCACCCATCTCGATTGCTGAGCGCAGCCTTCGCGCGATTTCCGGCCTCTTTTGGGTGGTTAAATATTCCAACTCGGTTTTTACTTTTTCAATACCATCGGCGGTCAGGTAGATAACGTTATCCATGATTCGTATTAGTCCATCTCTGTAATGATTGCTGATTTTACTATAAAGTGGATTCAGGATTGTATGCGCGTTCCCATTGATGCGCCTGTCAGCATTTTATAAATATTGCCGGTTTCATCACCGGAAAAAATATATGCTTGAATTTGCGGGTAAGCCGTGACGACTTCCAGCATTAATTGGACTTTTGCTGCCATACCACCGGTGACATCGACAGAAGCGGAAGCGCCTACACCGGCCCGGCCGGAATGGAAACCGGCGGCATCGATAGCCGGAATAATCTTGCTGTCATTGGGGTAATTGCGCCAAACACCTGCTTCTTTCCCGGCCAAAAGTATTTTGTTCGGTTGAATACTTGGCAGCAACCGGGTGAATAAATCTTCGGTGGAGAATATGATGCCTCCCAGGCGCCTATCGAATATGACGTCTCCAAAAATAATTGGCATCAGACCATTTTCCAACGCGGATTGTATGGGCTTCGTATTCCATTCAACGATGTTGCGATTCTCAGTAAACACAGAGGCGGATGCAGGCAGCGAGATCACCGGCAACCCAGTCTGAACAAATTCTTCGACAATGATCTGGTTAAGTGTACGTGCGGCATTCCAAACTTTTTGAAACCCCTGCCACTCCATTGAATTGGTCACGCGATACCGCGTGCCGTAATCCTTGGCGGCGAAATGTCCGAACGATCCGGACCCATGCCCCATCAGGATTTGTAAATCGCTTTGTTCCCGCCGGGCAGTAAGGATCTCATCGGCAATGCGTGCGATGACTGTTCTCCGGGCAGTATAAGGTTTATCCTTATCCGTGATCAGCGAACCGCCCAATTTTAGAAATATCAACATCATCCCGCCTATTTTACTTCTGCTGTAATCGCTTGAATGGCCCCGGATGCCAGGAGTGCTTTCCGAATGGATTCAGCCCGGTCGGGGTTAGTAAGCGCAATCATATTTCCACCTTTACCGCTGCCGCATAACTTGGCTCCCAGCGCACCGGTTTTCCGGGCGGTATCCACCAGACAATCCAATTCAGGGCAGGACACTCCCAACTGCTGCAGCAGGACATGATTTTCATTCAATAAGCCGCCAACCTCGGTCAGATCCGTTTGAACCAATTTCTCCCTGGCTTTCAACGCAATTTGTCCGATTTCGGATAATAACGCGTCGATTTTCTCTGGTTCGCTTTCACGTTTGGATCGTACTTCTCCGACAACCTCACGGGTCAATGAAGGGATGCCTGTGTTGGCCAGTACGATTGTCAATGGCGATTTAAAAGTCAGAAATTCAACAGACTGGTTCTTTACATAGAAGAGCGGCTGGTTGAATGCGATTACGCTGTTATCGATCCCTGAAGGGTTACCATGCTGGATCTTTTCCATCTCAAAAGCCATTTCACTGATCCGTTGAGGGGGAAGGTTAAAACCCAGGAATTGACTAACTCCCCGGATCAGGGCGACCGCAAGCGCGGCGCTTGATCCCAATCCGGAAGCAATGGGGATGGTCGAAGAAAGCAAAAGCTCGGCTGCGGGAAGCTGTTGTATATTCAATTCTGAAACTGCAAATCGGATGATCTTCCTTACAGGATCGGATTCCGGTAGATCGGATAGGAAAGCAGCCGTTCCGGTATCCTTATTCCTGATCAGCCACATGCCTTGCGCCTGGCCGGGTTTCGCAAAAAAACTGACCCTTAGACTCAAAGTGTTGATAGGGACAGCAATAGCCGGAAAGCCATAGACCGCCGCATGTTCGCCGAACAAAATTGTTTTTGCAGGAGCCTGGCTGATTATTGCGGGCATGGCGCGTTGCTTACGACAGGTAGAAAATGACAATAACACTGATACCCCAAAGGATCAGTGCGATCAGGAGCGGTCGATCCTTGATCACCAATTCTTCCGGCGCGCCGCCGGAGTGTTTGACCTGCAGCAGGAATAAATAACGAAACAATCCGTACAATACGAAAGGAATGGTCAACATCATGGAATGGCTAGCCGGCAGGTTAGGAGCGGAAAAAGTGTATAAACTGTATGAAATGATGGTTGTTGCGGATACAATGGCGATTAACTGATCGAGAAAAGCCAGAGTATATCCATCAAAAACCGCGCGGTGTTGTTTGGCTTCGGCTGCCAGCAGGTTGAGTTCTGCGCGACGTTTACCGAAACCGATAAATAGCGACAACAGCGTGGTCACCACGTACAACCAGGGGGAGAACCGTTCTACCTCGATCAACGAGACCCCCGCGGCAACGCGCAGAACGAAACCAGCGGCGATGATCATCACATCCAGGATCGGTACATGTTTCAACCATTTGGAGTAGGCCAGGTTCATCAAAAGGTACACAGTGCATATATAAAAGAAATTAGGTGAGAGCTGCATGGCCCAAAGCAGCGAGCCGACAGCCAGGATAATAGCGAGTAAAATTGCCAAAGGAATACTAATGCGGCCGGATGCTATCGCGCGGTTCTTCTTTACCGGATGCATTTTGTCGGCTTTTATATCGAAAATGTCATTCAGGACATAAACACTGCTGGATAAAAAGCAAAAAACAAACATGCCGGCCACGGTGCGCTGGACAGCGGGAAGATTGGTCAATTGACGGTCGAAAACCAGAGCTGCCAAAACAAAACTGTTTTTCAACCACTGTTTAAGGCGCATGCTTGAAACAATGTCTTTGAGCATTTTTGAATCTTATCATAAATAAAAGAGCAATCGAAAATACTAAACACATGAAAAAAGTACGCCTGGATATTCTGCTGGTCGAAAAAGGTTTGATCGAAAGCCGCAGCCTGGCAACTCGCATGATCATGGCCGGAGAAGTATTGGTCAATGGCCAATCAGCCGTTAAACCCGGGCAGATCGTGAACGGGGATGCGGAGATCAGTCTAAAAGCCAAACCACCGTTTGTCTCCCGCGGTGGAGAGAAATTGATGGCAGCATTGACAGCGTTCCAGTTAACCAATCTGGAAGGTTTTGTGTGTGTGGACATTGGCGCTTCAACCGGCGGTTTTACGGATTGCCTGCTGCAGCACGGTGCAGCCAGAATCTACGCTGTGGACGTGGGTTACGGTCAATTACACGAAAAGCTGCGCAAAGATCCGCGGGTGATCAATATGGAAAGGACCAACGCTCGCAGTATTGCTGCATTCCCGGAAGCAATCCATTTGGTAACTATCGATGCGTCTTTCATATCATTAAAAGTACTGTTGCCCGTGATTCGGGTTTGGGCTGCCAACAAACCACTGCGCGTGATCGCTTTGGTTAAACCGCAGTTCGAAGCCGGGCGGGAATTGGCCGCGAAGGGGAAAGGAGTAATCCGGGACGAGCAAGTGCGCGAGGAATTGGTTGCGGAAGTTCTGAATTTCGCGCAGCATGAGGGTTTTATTGCGCAAGGGGTTCAAGCATCACCTCTCGCCGGGCCGAAAGGGAATCGCGAATTCCTGATCAATCTTGTTTTGAATTAAGCCGATCTTTCATTGTCAATTACAATTAGTGAGATGGAGAATACTGGATTTCGTGTATACTAATCGATTGCTATGCTGACCAACCACATTCGCAATTTCTGCATTATTGCCCATGTCGATCATGGCAAATCCACGCTGGCCGACAGGCTGCTGCAAATCACCGGAACCATATCCGACCGGGATATGAAAGAGCAGATCCTGGATAGCATGGATCTGGAACGTGAGAAGGGCGTAACGATTAAAGCTTCAGCCGTACGCATGAATTATCGGTATAAGGATGAAGAGTACGAACTGAACCTGATCGACACACCCGGACACGTGGATTTTAATTACGAGGTCAGCCGTGCGCTGGCAGCCTGCGAAGGCGCGCTGTTGGTGGTGGATGCCACGCAGGGCATCGAAGCCCAAACGCTGGCAAACCTGTACCTTGCGCTCGATTCGAACCTGGTCATCATCCCGGTGCTGAATAAGATTGACCTCCCTTCCGCGCACGCTGACGAAATAGCCACAGATCTCAGCAATTTGTTGGGGGTGCCGGTAGACGAGATGATCCGCGTTTCCGCAAAAGTCGGAACCAACGTGGAGCAAATATTGCCGGCGATTATCGAAAAAATCCCAGCTCCCAAAGGCGAAACTGATACACCGCTGCAGGCTTTGATTTTTGATTCCCATTATGATTCCTACAAAGGCGTGATCGCCTATACCCGTGTTTTCGATGGGCGGATGAACTCGAATGATGTTCTGCAATTGATGTCCACGAGGGCAGAGTTCAAGCCGGTGGAATTGGGGATTTTCAACCCCAATATGAGCCCGGTTCAAAGTTTGGAGGCTGGGGATGTGGGTTACATCGCGAGCGGATTGAAGACTGTGCGTGATTGCCGTGTGGGCGACACCATTACAAAGTCTGCTAACCCGGCTCAAAAACCCATGCATGGGTATAAAAATCCCAAACCGATGGTTTTCGCCGGTATTTATCCGGTGGAAGGTGAAGATTACGACGATTTGAAAGAAGCCCTGGAAAAATTGCAATTAAATGATGCCTCGCTTGTATTCGAACCTGAAACTTCACAGGCTTTGAATTTTGGTTTTCGCTGCGGTTTCCTTGGGCTTTTCCACATGGAGATTATCCAGGAACGTCTGGAACGGGAGTATGACCTGGATATCGTCCTGACAGCACCTACGGTGGAATATGAGGTGATCCTCAGAGACGGCACATCGAAATATATCGACTCACCGGTGGATTTACCGGATGAAGAACTAATTGAGGATATCCTGGAACCATGGATGGATCTGTGGATCATCACTCCAACGGATTTTTACGGCGCAGTGATGGAACTGGTAAAAAAACGCAAGGGCAGCTTTCTGGAACAGGATTACCCAGCTCCCAACCGCGTCCAACTGAAATTCGAAGTGCCGCTTTCGGAGATCATTGTGGATTTCTTTGATGAACTGAAGTCGAAAACCCGTGGATACGCATCCATGGATTATCAGTTCAAGGAATACCGGTCAGGGAATCTAGTAAAACTGGAGGTGCTGATCAGCGCGGATCCTGTTGATGCCCTGGCTTCCATCGTGCATAAAGACCAGGCCTACTTTAAAGGCCAAAAACTTGTCAGTAAACTCAAACGCCTGATTCCCCAGCAGCTTTTTGAAGTCAGCATTCAAGCATCCGCCGAAGGCAGGATCATTTCCCGCGCAAACGTGAAAGCCCTGCGCAAGGATGTGCTGGCGAAATGCTACGGCGGGGATATCACCCGCAAGAAAAAACTGCTGGAAAAGCAGAAAAAAGGCAAGAAGCGCATGAAGATGATTGGCAATATCGAAATTCCCCAAGAAGCATTCATGGCAGTCTTGAAATTAGAAGAAGATTGAGCAAAGAAGAGCAATGAAAAAAGTCCTGCGCTGGCTTCCGGGCATCCTCATAAGCCTGGCTGCAATTTACATCCTGTCCAAATTCATCACCGGAAAAGACCTGGTCAATGCTTTCAGGTCATTTACTTGGGTGGATATCCTGGTGATCCTGATTTTGAATATCCTGTCTTTCATCGCGCGAGCCCTCGGCTGGCGAAATTTGTTGGAAGGGGTTTCAGTCAAACAAGCATTTTTGATTGTCAACGAAGGTTATCTTTTTAATAATCTGATTCCCCGCTCCGGAGAGATCGTCCGGACTCTGTTGGTTAGCGGCTTTACGCGCGTCAGCGCTTTTCAAGTTGCCTCCAGCGTTGTGGTGGAACGTGCTTTGGACATCGTTATCGCAGCAGCCATGTTCCTGCTAACCTTGCCGTTTGTGGTCGAAATGGGATGGGTCAAGCCCATTGCCTGGGTACTATTTATTTGTTTCCTGGCGACCATCGTTTTCATGGTGATTCTTGCCAGACATTCGGAGAGTGCGAAAAAATGGCTGGCTGCTTCGAATATCCGTTCGGAATTCATTAAAGAGAAAATATTCCCGATGTTCGGTTCCGTCCTGGATGGATTGGCAACTTTAAAGAACCCGATTAAATTCGCCAAGAGCGTTTTTTGGATCGTATGTTCTTGGGTTTGCTGGACCAGTTTGCTGTATTTCGGGATCACCCGCATCACAGGGAGAATACCGCTCTTGTGGGGTATATTCACTCAAGGGATTCTGGCGTTGGGAATCGCGCTGCCCGCAGCACCTGCTAACCTGGGCGTTTATGAAGGGACAATGGTTGCTGCATTGACTGTCTTTGGGATTGACCAGAGCGCGGCGCTCAGCATTGCCCTGGTTCTGCATTTCGTTCAAATACTCGTAACCTCTTTCTTTGGAATTTACGGCTTGATGGTTCAGGGGCAATCTATCTCGACGCTGATGGATCGTATCCGTATTCGCAGGGAAATCTCCTCCGAAAAATTTAATGGAGAAAAATGAGCAAGAATTATTTAATCACCGGCGGGGCAGGCTTTATCGGCAGCAATTACGCGCTTCGTTTACTGAGACGCGGCGAAAATGTAACCATCTTTGACAACCTGTCGCGCAAGGGAGCGGCGAGCAATCTAAATTGGATTAGGGAACAGCTTGGAAAGGATTCCATCGATTTTGTTCAAGGCGACGTTCGTGATTCGGAAGCATTGGACACAGTTGTGGAAAGGAAAGACGTGATCGTTCACCTGGCAGCGCAGGTAGCGGTGACCACCTCGGTGGAAGATCCTGTAACGGATTTCGCGATCAATGCAGGCGGGACGTTCAACGTTCTGGAAGCAGCCCGCAGGCATGGCCGGCAGCCTGTCATGATTTACGCATCCACCAACAAAGTTTATGGGGGATTGGAAGACCTGGAAATTATCGAAGAGCCAACCCGCTACAGTATCAGCAAATACCCCAATGGGATCGATGAACTGCGCGGACTGGATTTTCACTCGCCGTACGGCTGTTCAAAAGGATGCGGCGACCAATACATGCATGACTATGCCCGAATTTATGATATCCCAACGGTCGTATTTCGTCAGAGCTGCATTTACGGCACCCGTCAGTTTGGAGTAGAGGACCAGGGCTGGGTGGCCTGGTTCATTATTGCCGCAGTGATGGGGAAGGCGATCAGAATATACGGCGATGGCAAGCAAGTAAGGGACCTGTTATTCGTCGAAGATTTGATGGATGCATATGATGCCGCCATCGCTCATCCGGATATCAGCGGAGGTCAGATCTTCAATATAGGCGGGGGAATCGGGAATGCGATCTCGATTTGGAATGAATTCGCACCCATTCTTGAGAAGATTCATGGAAAAACCCTGTTAATCGAAAAATCCGGATGGCGTCCGGGAGATCAAAAAGTTTACATCTCAAATATTGACCGAATACGGAACTTGCTTGGGTGGAATCCAAAATATAATGTGCAAAAAGGGATCGAAACGCTTTACCGATGGGTAAAGGAAAATAAACAGCTTTTCGCATAGGTACAATGAAAATTCTGGTTGTTTTAACCTACTATCGACCTCACACCAGCGGTCTTACCATCTACGCCGAAAGATTGGCGCGGGCGATGGCGCAAAGAGGCCATCAGGTGACGATCCTTACCTCGCAATACATAAAGGACCTTCCGCGTGAGGAAGTGATGGATGGGATCAGGGTGGTGCGTGCACCAGTGCTGCTGCGCATCAATAAAGGCGTGATCATGCCGACGTTCGGTTTCCTGGCCACCCGTTTAGCCCTGGAAAATGATGTCATCCACCTGCATTTACCGCAATTTGACGCCGCCGGTTTAGCCATTCGGGGGCGATTGTTCAAAAAACCTACTGTTGTGACTTATCATTGCGATTTGCTGCTGCCGAAGGGGTTGATGAATTGGCTGGTCAACCAGGCCGTACACCTGATGAATCTGATCACCGGTATCCTCACGCACCGCATTGTGGCATATACAAGGGATTATGCCGATCATTCGCCATTTATCCGCAGATTCACCCGCAAGCTTGATGTAATCAATCCACCGGTTATCCTTTCTGACGTTCAACCGGACGAAATTGAACAGTTTAAAAAGCAATTCAACGTGGATGGACAATCCCCGGTTATCGGCATGGCGGCACGTTTCGCAACGGAAAAGGGAGTGGAAGTCTTGCTGAATGCTGCGCCGGAAATCATCAAACGCTATCCACATGCCGTTTTCTGGTTTGCCGGACCGTATAAAAACATTATTGGAGAGGAAGAATATTACGAACGCTTAAAACCGCGCATTGCTCTCCTGCAAGAAGACAACCACTGGAGGTTTCTCGGTTTGCTCTCCCCGCGCTCCATGGCAGCTTTTTATCCCAATCTGGATGTATTGGTCATTCCCAGCCTGAATTCCACTGAATCTTTCGGCTTGGTTCAGATCGAGGCAATGATATGCGGCGTACCCGCCATTGCTTCCGACCTGCCGGGAGTGCGCCAACCGGTGCTGCGTCACAAGATGGGCAGGGTGATCCCAATTGGCGATGCAGGAGCGTTGACGCAGGCAGTGACGGAATTGATCGCGGAGAAAAAATCCTATGGAAACGTACCGCAAGCTCTGCGGGATTTATATGCTCCCGATACCATCGCGCAAAAGTATGAAGAATTGTTTGAACGGATCAAAACGGAAATTTAAAAATGGAATTGGGACAAGATAGAATTTACGCGGATTTGCTTGAGGCAAACGTTGCTGAATTGCCGTATTTCAGGGGGTTTTTACGGGCGGTCGAAGCGCGTTTTTATCAAGCCATCGTTTTACCCCAACCGGTATTGGACATGGGCGCCGGAGACGGCCACTTTGCAGCCAGGACCTTCAAGAAAAAAATAACAATTGGGTTAGATCCCGCGTTCGTATCATTAAATGAGGCCAAGGGTTTCGAAGCGTACGATTTATTGCTCAATAGCCGGGGAGACCGGATCCCATGCAAGGCGGAAAGTTTTGCTTGTGTAATCAGCAACTCGGTTTTGGAGCATATTCCGGACGTGGACGCAGTTTTGATCGAAATTTACCGGATAATAAAACCGGGCGGGAAATTGGTGATCACGGTACCAAATGATCGATTCACCCGAAATTTAAGAATCGCCCTATTTCTTGAAAATCGCGGTTGGAGAAAAATGGCTGATGCTTATCGGAAATGGTTCAACCGGATTTCCAGGCATTACCACCCGGAGGCTCCGGGACAATGGCAGAAACGCCTGGAAGATGCCGGTTTTCAAATCAGGGAAAAATGGGATTACTTTCCGCCAGAATCCTTGCGTATCCTGGAATGGGGGCATTACTTTGGATTGCCGAACTGGATCAATAAGAAAATTCTGGGAAGATGGGTATTATTCCCCCGGATTGGATACAACCGAATGATCTTCCGCAAATTGTTGAAGAAATATTCACAAGAGCAGAAAGCTCCTGACGGCGCTTATTCATTGTTCGTTGCGCAGAAAGCCTGATAGTCCGGCGTATGAGAGAACCGACGATCCTGGAATATCTTCAATCCCTGATCAGGCAGGATAACAAAATCACATTGGGGGATTATTTCGGCTCTCCTGGAAATCGAGAAAAAAAGCCGTCGAAAAAGACGCAAATTGCTCAAGAAGCACGTATTCAATGGCAGGTAGTGGCAGGCTGCGCATTGGCGATGGCCGGGCAGTTCCTGCTAGAACCGAACAGGCGATGGATCACTGCGGCTATCGGTTTGTACGCTTTGGCTGCAGTACTGGTTTGGGTGGGATATCGCGAGTCCAATTTAAACGCATTCGAAAAGAAAGACAAGGAAAAACCATTTTCGAGCGACATCCGTCTGCTCTACTTCGCAGTTTCACTTATATTCGTTGTTGCCGCTTTTTTATTCTTCCATGACAATTCTTTTACGCTTCTTAACGTAACTTTGTGGTTACTGGGAATAATCTTTTTCATCATTGCGGTCTGGGAAAAACCTGATGAAAAAGCAAAAGCATGTAAAGCGAAACCAGGTTTTACTCTCATATTTATAGTCATCCTGGGAATCAGTGCGTTCTACCGTTTTTATCGGCTGAATCAAATTCCGGGAGAAATGTTCAGCGATCACGCGGAGAAATTATTGGATGTGATGGACGTCTTGAATGGGAAAACATCCATATTTTTTACGCGAAATACCGGCCGTGAAGCATTGCAATTCTACCTAACCGCCGCGATTATTAAGTTGTTCCAAACCGGTATCAGCTTTATCAGCCTGAAACTTGGGACAGCAATTACGGGTTTGGCAACTTTGCCATTCATCTATCTGCTTGGCAGACAATTAGGAAACAGGTGGGTGGGTTTGGCGGCAATGTTCATGGCAGGGATTGCTTACTGGCCTAACGTAATATCGCGAGTCGCATTGCGTTTTACTTTCTATCCGGCATTAACCGCGCCGGTTCTATACTTCCTCTTCCGCGGGCTTCAAGAGCGGAATCGGAATGACCTAGTGTTGAGCGGATTATTTCTTGGTTTGGGATTGCAAGGCTACAGCCCAGCTCGCATTGTTCCAATTTATGTCCTGGTAGTTTTTGGTATTTACGAATGGCATCAATCCAGAATCCGAAATCGACTTGAAGATATTTGGGCATTGGGATTGTTGGCTTTTTCATCATTCCTCGTTTTCCTGCCCCTTTTCCGCTATTTCTTGGAAAACCCGCAGATGGTCAGCTACCGGGCATTAACCCGATTAACATCCTCTGAGCAAATAATTAATCGAGAGCCTATCCCTGTGTTTTTGGCTAATTTTTGGCAATCATCCATCATGATTCTTTACGA
>CALGUJ010000359.1 GCA_937902055.1 uncultured Pelolinea sp. | reverse complement strand
TTTCAGCCCAAGCGTATAATTGCCACGACCATCGAAAGATTTTTCTGAAACGCCACGGAAATCGCGCACGCGGGGCAGCGCTATATTGACCAAACGGTCAAGCAAAGCCCACATCTTTTCGCCGCGCAACGTCACTTTGACACCGATCTGTCTGCCTTCGCGTAATTTAAAGTTCGCAATGCTTTTCTTGGCCTTGATGATCACCGGACGCTGGCCGGTAATTTTTACCAAATCACCGCTGGCAGCTTCCAAGGCTTTGGGGTTGTCCAAGGCTTCGCCCATTCCAATATTGACAATAATCTTTTTCAGGCCGGGCACTTGCATTACATTGGTCAACCCGAATTCCTTCATCAACGCAGGTGCTACATCTTTTCGGTATTTTTCTTTTAATGCATTCATTCAGTAACTCCATTTGCGGATCAAAGGATCAATCCAGCAACCCTCCGCATTTTTTGCAGACACGAACAGCCGTATCGCCATCACGCGAAATACCGACACGGGTGGGTTTGTTGCATTTTTTACAAACCACCATTACATTCGAAGCGTCAACAGAACCTTCATATTTAACAATACCGGGGTTAACTGTCTTGCCTTCAGATTGGACCTGGCGCTGGTGTTTGGTCACTAAATTGATGCCCTGCACCACCACGCGGTTTTCCTTTGACAAGACTCTAATCACCTCGCCGCGTTTACCCTTACTTTCTTCTTTTCCTGTGATCACTTCTACCTGATCACCCTTTTTAATACGCATTTTCATTTCGAATATCTCCTACCGTGAATCCTAAAGCACTTCCGGTGCCAAGGATACGATTTTCATATATCCTTTTTCGCGTAATTCACGCGCGACAGGTCCAAAAATGCGAGTTCCTTTAGGGTTCTCACCATCCGTATCCAGAATAACAGCGGCGTTATCATCAAAACGAATGCTGGATCCATCTTTGCGACGCCATTCTTTCGATGTCCGGACGATTACTGCCTTTACAACTTCACTTTTCTTCACCGTTCCTTGAGGAGCAGCGGATTTTACCGTCGCAACAACGATATCACCGATGTGCCCATATTTACGCCTTGAACCGCCCATCACATGAATAACGAGCAATTCTCGAGCGCCAGTGTTATCGGCTACTTTCAACCGGGTTTCATGCTGTATCATGGTTAAACCTCTTCTTCGCTAACAGGTTTGGTATCATCCACTTCCTGTTTGGTGAGGATTTTTTCAACCACAAACCGTTTGGTACGCGAGATCGGTTGACTTTCAACGATCAACACTTCATCGCCGACGTTGCACCCTAATTCATCGTGTGCAACGATCTTCTTTGTGCTATGCACAACCTTCTGATACAAAGGGTGCTTAAATGTGCGGCTGATTTCGACGATCACGGTTTTCGTCATCTTGTTGCTGATCACTACAGCTTTGATTCTTCGACGAGTGTTCATGCTTCACCTTCCGCTTCGCTTTTCAACTGTTTTTCTTTTAATATTGTTTCAAATTTCGCGATCAGTCGTCGAGACTGTTTCAGCTTGCTGGTGTCAGTCAATTGTCCGCTAATCATCTGAAATCGCAAATTCATGTAATCTTTTTTCGCATCAAGGAGTTTCGTGCGAATCTCCTCGTTCGACAATAATCTAATTTCAGACACTTTCATGTTTGCCTCCCATGATTTCCTGTTTGGCAATTACTTTTGTGCGGATTGAAAATTTGTAGGAGGCTTGTTTCAAAGCATCCAATGAAGTTTCCTCATCCAGACCGGCAATTTCAAAGATGATCCTGCCTGGTTTTACTACCGCTGCCCAAAATTCGACATTGCCTTTACCTTTACCCATGCGGGATTCCGCAGCCCTTTTGGTAATAGGCTTATCTGGGAAGATGCGAATCCAAACCTTTCCGTGGCGTTTCATGGCGCGCACGATTGAGCGGCGGGCGGCTTCGATTTGGCGGGCTGAAACCCATCCGGGTTCCAAGGCCTGTAAAGCATACTCACCAGTCAAGATCTCAGCACCACGCAATGCCTTGCCGGTCATACGGCCGCGCATCTGCTTTCGATATTTAACTCTTTTTGGCATTAACATAGTTAAATCCTCATCATTCGGTTCTACGTTGAGTCAATCGCGGAGATTACTCGCTAACGTACACACCTTCGGTTTTTTCAATCTCTTCTTCTGTACCCGGGAGAATTTCTCCACGATATACCCAAACTTTGACACCGATTTGGCCGTAAGTGGTCAGGGCTTCCGCGCGAGCGAAATCGATATCCGCACGCAAGGTCTGCAACGGTACGCGTCCTTCACGCAGCCAGGTGGTCCGGCACATTTCAGCGCCGTTCAAGCGGCCGCCCACTTGAATTTTCACACCTTCCGCGCCCTGGCGAATGGCTTGCTGGATGGCGCGTTTCATCGCACGACGGTAGCTAATACGCCTTTCGATCTGGGAAGCGATATTTTCGGCAATCAGGAAAGCATCACAATCCGGATTCTTGATTTCCTTGATCTCCAGATCGATTTTCTTTCCAGTCAGATCCTCCAAATCCTTTCGCAGGACCTTGACAGCTTCGCCTTTGCGCCCAATCAGAATACCGGGTTTGGCAGTATTCACAACAATGCGCACTTTTCCCGGATAGCGTTCAACTTCGATCTGTGAAACGCCGGCTCTTTCCGCGGCTTTTTTAATGATCTGGCGGATTTTTAAATCCTGATGCAGTTGATCAATGTAATTTTGACCTTCAGCATACCAACGCCCTTCCCAAGTGCGAATCACTCCCAGGCGCATTCCTACCGGATGAACTTTTCGACCCATAATTTCTCCTGCTTGCTAATCCTGAACATTCTCAAATAATAGCTGTTATGCTTTCTCGCGAAGCACAATTTTCACATGGCAAGGCCGGCGTAAAATCGGCTTGAATCTTCCGCGGGCACCAAAGCGGCGCCACTTCCGCAGGGGAGCTTCGTCCGCAGATATCTGGTAGATATATAGTTTTTCTCGGCTCAAACCAAAATTGTTCTCAGCATTCGCAATCGCCGAGGCAATCAATTTGCTCACCGGTTTTGCAGCCGCTTTATTCGTGAAACGCAACCGAGATACGGCTTCTTCCGCATTTTTCCCGCGCACCAGGTCTAAAACCAGTCGCATCTTTTGCGGAGAAACGGAACAAAAATTCAATTCAGCTTTAACATCCATTGGTCATCTAACCTTTCGCTGCAGTGGCTTTCTCTGCTACGTGGCCGCGGAAATGCCGCGTGGGAGCGAATTCGCCCAGCTTATGGCCAACCATATTTTCAGTAACATAAATCGGTACGTGGCGCCGTCCATCATGGACAGCGATGGTGTGACCAACCATCTGAGGGAAGATCGTGCTCGCGCGACTCCAGGTGCGAACCACTTTCTTCTCATTTTTTTCATTCATCTGTTCAATTTTTTTCAAAAGCTTTGGCTCAATGAAGGGCCCTTTTTTCAGAGAACGTGACATCTTTCAGCTCCTGTTTCTTTACCGTTTAGCAGCCTGTCTGCTGCGTACAATATATTTCTGTGTACGCTTATTCTTGCGTGTCTTATAACCGAGAGTAGGTTTGCCCCAGGGTGATTTTGGACCGGCCATACCCACCGGGGAACGCCCTTCACCACCACCATGCGGATGGTCGCGGGGGGACATCGCTGTGCCGCGCACGGAAGGACGAATGCCCAAATGGCGCTTGTGCCCGGCTTTTCCCAATTTAATCTGGCTATGCTCCAAATTACCGACCTGCCCGATGCAAGCGGTGCATTTTTGGCGGATCAGGCGAACCTCTCCGGAAGGCATGCGCACTTGAGCATACTCGCCTTCTTTGGCCAGCAATTGCGCTGCAGCTCCCGCTGAGCGGACTAATTGGCCGCCAAAGCCTTCACTCAGTTCAACATTGTGCACCAAGGTGCCAACCGGGATGGATGAAATCGGCAGGCAGTTCCCAGGTCGAATTTCAGCTGTGGCGCCAGCCATGACTTCATCGCCGACTTTCAAACCTTGCGGCGCGATAATATATCTTTTTTCACCGTCGGCATAAGAAAGCAGAGCCAAGCGGGCGCTGCGGTTGGGATCGTACTCGATCGCGGCAACTTTTGCAGGAACGCCGATTTTGTCACGGCGGAAATCCACAATTCTGATTTTCTGGCGATTGCCGCCGCCTTGATGGCGCACAGTAATGCGTCCATACACATTGCGTCCGCCCCGCCTGGTCTTCGAAACCAGTAAAGATTTTTCCGGTTTGCCTTTCGTGATTTCATCAAACAGCGGCCCGGTCATATTCCTTTGTCCGGGTGTCGTGGGTTTGTAAATTTTAACGCTCATTATTTTGCTCCCTCAACTCCCTCAAAAATCGGAATACGATCTTCAGGGCTCAATGTCACAATCGCTTTTTTATAAGCCGACTTGCGGATCGCCAACCTTCGGCTACGACCGCGGCGGCTCATTTTTTGAGCAACATTGACGATGTTTACTTTTAACACGGTCACATCGAATGCTTTCTCGACCGCTTCTTTTACTTCAGTACGGGTAGCTTCCAATGGCACCTCAAAAGAAAATTGATTTAATTTTGAGGATTGATAAGCAGTTTTTTCCGTAATCAAGGGTTTTTTCAGAACATCAAAGGCAGTTGTCATTTCGCCCTCTCTTTAACACTAAGAAAACTTTCCAGGACATCGATGGAAGACTCTTCCATGATGATGCGGTCATAATTCAATAAGTCACGGATATTGAGATACTTCGCCATAAGAACTTTTACTTCAGAAAGATTATCTGCCGATAACAAAACATCCATGCGGCTATCCTTTTCTGGAATCACCAGCAAAGCGGTTTGATTTCCGACGATATTTTTTACAGCTTTGGAAAGCAGGCTGGTTTTGGGTCCATTGATGGCCAGATTTTCCACCACAACTATGGCTGATTCGGATGCCCTGGCAGATAAAGCCGAGCGAACCGCGGCGCGACGCATTTTTAATGGCATCTTCAGGTCGTAACTGCGCGGATGGGGCGTGTGAATTCTTCCACCACCAACCCATTGCGCTGCGCGGGTTGAACCTTGCCGGGCGCGGCCTGTGCCTTTTTGACGCCAGGGTTTACGACCGCCGCCAGACACCTCGCCCCTGACTTTTGTATCATGGGTTCCCAGATGCGCATTAGCCATTTGGCGAACGTAAGCCTGATGCATCAAGTCAACATTCACCGGCGCCTCAAAAATTGAAGCCGCCAGCTCAATCTCTTTCACTTTTTTCCCGTTTAAATCGACTACGTCTACTTTCATAGTTAGCTCCGAAAACGCGGTAAATACTCCGCTGATCTAATCCTTTACTGCTTTCTGGCTTCTTTGATTACAACCAGCCCACCGCGTGGACCAGGAACCGAGCCGTTTACGCCGATTAAATTCTTTTCCACGTCAACCAGCACAACCTTGAGGTTTTGAGAAGAAACACGCTCATTACCCATGTGACCAGCCATTTTCTTGCCTTTGAAAATGCGCCCCGGAGTGGTGGTGGAAGAGATGGAACCGGGGCCACGCAGACGGTCCGATTGGCCATGGGTCACTGGGCCGCCGCGAAAACCGTGGCGCTTGACGCCGCCGGCAAAACCCTTACCCTTGCTCAAGCCGACCACGTCCACCCGTCTGCCAACTTCAAACTGGCTCACGTCAACCTTGTCGCCTTCTTTAACTTCGGGGGTGCTGGTGCGGAATTCGCGCAGGAAACGCAATGGAGGAAGTTTGGCGCGTTCCAAATGCCCAACTTCTCCGGCAGTGAGTTTTTTCTCTTTGACTTCTTCAAAACCGATTTGTACGGCTGAATAGCCATCTTTATTCAACGTTCTAATTTGGGTAACAAAACATGGCCCAGCTTCAATGATCGTTACCGGAACAGCACTGCCGTCCTCACCAAAGACCTGGGTCATGCCAAGTTTTTTTCCAATTAGCCCTTTAAACATAGCTCAATTTTCTCCTGATAGTTTTATTTTTCGAGACTGTCAGCATGGGCAAGCCGCATCATCTCCGGACAGTATAGTCAATTACTTCCAAGCAAAACTAGAGGTATTGGACCGTTCGCTTGCGAAATAATTCTTATTCTGTCGATCTTCAGTTGTTAAAAACCGAATAATCTTATCACAAAACAAAAATTAGTACAAACCAAATTTAGATTTTAATCTCGATATCGACGCCTGCGGGTAAATTTAGCCGCATCAACATGTCGATGGTCTTTGAATCAGGATCCATCACATCGATCAGTCGATTATGCGTGCGGATCTCAAAATGTTCATGAGAATCCTTATCGATGAAGGTGGACCTTCTGACAGTGAATTTCTCGACTGCGGTAGGAAGCGGGACAGGGCCGACAACCTTTGCGCCGCTGCGCTCTGCCGTTTCAACGATTCTTTTTGCCGACTGATCCAAAACTCGATGATCGTAAGCTTTTAGTCTGATACGTATTTTCTGTTTTGCCATGTCCTATAACCTATTCGATAATTTTTGTGATCACGCCAGCGCCAACGGTGAGGCCGCCTTCGCGGATGGCGAATTGGGAACCCTGTTCCAGAGCGACGGGGATGATCAGTTCCACGACCATGTTGATGTTGTCGCCGGGCATAACCATCTCAACGTCCTTGGGCAGCTCGATATTGCCGGTCACATCCATGGTGCGGATGTAGAACTGCGGACGGTAGCCGGTGAAGA
>CALGUJ010000358.1 GCA_937902055.1 uncultured Pelolinea sp. | reverse complement strand
CGATCTGTATGAACACCATTTTTAAATTCTATTTTCAGATCTGGATCTTGCTGGCCATTGCCGGTGCATACGCAGCGGGAAATCTTCTGTTGATGAACAGAGGGTTGAAGAAATCACTTCTTTTAAGCGGGGTGTGTATCGCGATCTGTATAGGTTTGGTGTATCCACTTTTCGCGATTATGGATAAAACCAATTCTTTCCGCAATATCGAATGGTCAATAAACGGCAATCGATTTTACGAAGTCACCCATCCGCAGGATGATCAAGCAATCAAGTTTCTGGAGACATTACCATATGGAACAGTTGCGGAGGCAATAGGTGGAAGTTACAGCGGATTCGGCCGGGTGTCCAGGCTATCCGGATACCCAACCGTGCTGGGTTGGCCGGGACATGAACTACAGTGGCGTGGAGGCAGCGCCGAAATCGGTTCTCGCGAAAGCGACCTCAAACTGCTTTACGAAACCGACTCTTGGGAAACCGCCAGATGGGTATTGGATCAATACCAGATTGATTACGTAATCCTTGGAGCGATGGAGCGCAATGCTTACCAGGTGAATGAGGAAAAATTCTCCCAAAACCTGACGATTGTTTTCCAAAATGACGAGGCCGTGATATATTCTTATGCAGGGTGACCAAGTTATGATTAATAAGAAGACGGTATATCATTCGCTGAAAATCAAGCATTTACTTGCCGGAATCTTTTTTATGATCGCTCTGATTTTTCGATTGATGGCTGCTTATCGACTGGAGATCACCAAACCGGAAGCGCAAATCTTGTTGCAAATCACACAAAGAGACGCTGGATTGTATGGGCAGGCATCCATTTTATACCAGGCGTTGACCATTCCTCTGGTGCGCTTTTTCGGAAATTCCAACCTGGTAGTACGCTTCTGGCCGCTTTTAGCGGGCAGTTTGTTGATCATCCTGCCATTGTTGTTTGAAGATTTGCTTGGCAAACGCATAGCGATAATCCTCTCTTTCCTGATCGCTCTTGATCCTTTCATGAACGCAAATGCCATCATTCTTAGCGGCAATGCGATAACGCTCTGCCTGCTGGTCTTGACTGTGGATTGTTTAAGAAAGCAGCGGTATCTATCGGGAACTATCTCCTTGATTGGATTATTGCTTTCCGGCGCAAATCTGGTTTACGCGATACTGTTGCTGATATTTCTCGCTATTTATGAAATACTTCAAAATAAGAGAAATCCACTGATAAATACCCTACCTCCACTGCGAGAATATCTTCAAAAAAATCCTTCCTTACCCGCGTCGATTTTTGCGATAATCGCCGTTTTAACTTTTCTATTGCATATCCCTCTCTCGGATTTCGCGGGTAATTTTCTTTCCGCGCTGCAAAGGTGGCGCCAACCGTACAGCCTGGGCGATACCCCACCGCTTTATCCAATTGCTTTACTGAGTTATCTTCCCCTTGGAATTATTTTGCTCTTTATCAAGCCATTCCCAAAAAAGCCTGTACCCTCCATCCAAATCAATCTGTGGATTCTTTTTGGCTTGATTGTGATCGCTTTAAATCCAGCTCACCAGATGATCGATCTGGTGTGGGTCAGTTTACCGGTCTGTTTATTGGGCGCCATCAATCTGGACGCATTCGTAGTTGATCTGGAGGCGAACTCCAACCGTCAAGGAATCTACATAATAATTTTTACCAGTCTACTGGTCAGCCTGTTTATCACCTTCGTAATGGTTGTCTATCAATTCAATTGGGGATTATCGGTGGTCAGCGGATTGTTATCAACCATCACGCTTTTGATTTTTATTACCATGGCGTTCATATTTTTGGCATACAGTGAGTCGGTTTCACTGGCCGCTTCGATAACGCGTTCTTCCATTTTGCTCGTATTTCTTGTGATACAAGTTGGGTTTTCCTGGCGCGCGCTGGGACTGAATGGCAATCCTTCGGGGGAGATATTATGGAACGGATATTATCAGGGAGCAGATGTCGTGAGACAGATCATTGAACATGCGGACCTGGAAACCGTAAAAACACGTCTGGATCACCAGGTAGCAATTCTTGGCGAGTCCAACGAAGCAGTCAAGTGGGATATCAACCGTGATTTTCCCATAGTAGAACAACCGCTCAGTCTGGGTGACGCAAGTTATGCTGCGGTGATCACCGAAACCAACGATGAAATAACAGGTAAAACAGTCGAATCCTACCTGGGGCAGCAATTTATTGCAGATAGTTACCCGATGTGGACCTGGCAACCGCTGAAAAGCCTGCTGGATACCGATTATTGGTTCTGGCTGGTATTCAGGCAAGGGCAAATGTATGACGAATATCAAACCATCTGGGTTAACCAGAAGGTATTCTAATTATTTAAACAAAAGGATTAATCATTAATGGTAAGAATGATCGCAATTGACGGTCCGGTTGCCTCCGGAAAAACCAGCGTTGGGTTGGCTTTGGCTAAACGGTTAGGTTTCCTTTTCCTGGATACCGGGGTCATGTACCGTGCTGTTGCATGGGCGGTGTTGA
The DNA here is from genome assembly GCA_937902055.1 of uncultured Pelolinea sp. Classification (GTDB taxonomy): domain Bacteria; phylum Chloroflexota; class Anaerolineae; order Anaerolineales; family Anaerolineaceae; genus Pelolinea. The sequence continues at coordinate 174 of CALGUJ010000358.1, read as the reverse complement.
AGAATAACGTGAATATCGAAGACGAGTCCGCTGTATCCCGATTGGCAAGTGAATTGAAAATCGAAATCCAAAAACCCAGCCGGGAAGATGGCCGCAGCAATGACATCTTCGTCAACGGGGAAGACGTAACCTGGGAGATCAGGGGAGAGAAAGTCAACAATTCAGTATCACAAG
>CALGUJ010000357.1 GCA_937902055.1 uncultured Pelolinea sp. | reverse complement strand
AAGTTTTCAACCACCTGGTCGAACTGGCTGCCCTGGCGCTTGATCCGCAGGAAGCCGAATATGTGCGCAAACAACTCAATAATCAATTAAAAGCCATCCACGAGCTGGAAGCCATCCCGCTGGAGGGCGACATTGCCGCCACCTCGCACGGCGTTCCCTACACCGTGCAAATCAGCCCCGCCCTGCGCGAGGATGAATGGCAGCCCTACCCCAACCCGCAGGGCATCCTGGCCCAGGCGCCGGATAGCAGCGATTCGTACATTGTTGTTCCCGATATCCCGCACACCACATTGGAATAATTTTTTATGGCACTTAGCGATCTATCCGCGCACGAGCTGGCGTTGTACCTGCGCCAGCGCCGCATTTCTGCCGTAGAAATCCTGGAATCCTGCCTGAAGCGCATCGAAGCCGTCGACGGCCGCCCCGGTAGGCTGGATGGCGGTCCGCTGACCGTCGAGGACGAGCAAAAGGTGCATTCGTTTATCACCCTCACCCCCGAGCGCGCCCGCGCCCAGGCTGAAGCCGTGGACCGCAAAATTGCCGCGGGCGAAGACCCCGGCCCGCTGGCCGGCGTACCCTTCACCGTCAAGGATATCTTCTGCGTCGAAGGCACCCCCTCCACCGCCGCCTCACGCATCCTGGCCAATTTTACAGCGCCTTACACCGCCACCCCGGTGGCGCGCATGGAGGCCGCCGGCGCGGTCATGCTGGGCAAGGTCAACCTGGACGAGTTTACCTACGGCTCCTCAAACGAATCCTCAGCCTTTCAGCCCAGCCCGCGCAACCCCTGGAAGCTCGACCGCGTGCCGGGCGGCTCTTCGGGCGGCAGCACCGCCTCGGTGGCCGCCGGCGAGGCACCGCTCTCCATCGGCACCGACACGGCTGGCTCCATCCGCCAGCCGGCCGCCTTCTGCGGCGTGGTGGGCATGAAGCCCACCTACGGGCGCGTTTCGCGCTACGGATTGATCGCCTTTGCCTCCTCGCTGGATTGCCCCGGCCCGGTGGCGCGCAACGTGACCGACGCCGCGCTGATGATGAACACCATCGCCGGCGCCGACCCGCACGACAGCACCGCCGCCAATGTGCCCGTGCCCGACTACCTGGCCGCGCTGGAACAGGGCATCAAGGGGCTGCGCATTGGCCTCTCGCCCGATTACTTCCGCATCACCTACCCCAACCTGCAGAACGGCACCTTTGAAACCCAGCCGTTGCCCGCGGAGATTGAAGCTTCCGTCCGCCGCGCCGCCGACCTGCTGGCCGCGATGGGCGCCGAGATCGTCGAGGGCGTGCCCATGCCCAACACGCGCTTCGGCATCCCGGCCTATTTCGTCATCAGCCGTGTCGAGGCCGCCTCCAACCTGCACCGCTTCGACGGCGTCAAGTACGGCTACCGCACGCCCGAGCCCATGAACGACCTGCGCGCCATGTACCGGCTGTCGCGCGGTCAGGGTTTCGGCGCGCAGCCCAAACTGCGCATCCTGATGGGCATGTACGTTTCGGCCGCGCAGTATTCCGAGCAGTATTACAACCGCGCGCTGCGCGTGCGCACCCTCATCCGCCAAGACTTCGACCGCGCCTTCGACCCCAACGGCCCCTACCGCCTGAACGCGCTGCTCACCCCCACCACGCCCACCACGGCCTTCAAAATGGCTGCGCTGTACGGCGACTCGGTGCTGATGCAGTACGCCGACCAGCTCACCGTGCCGGCCAATCACGCCGGCGTGCCGGGCGTTTCACTGCCCGCCGGCCTGGACGGTGAAGGCCTGCCGATCGGCATCCAACTGCTCGGCCCCGACTACAGAGAAGACGTGCTGCTGCGCATCGGCCGCGCCTACGAGGAAGCCACCGAGACCGACCCGTGGCGCCGGGTTCGCCCGCAGGCGCTACTCTGAAAATTCCCCTTCGGATCGACGCTTCAAGGCGATGATATAGCTGAAATTCTGGCAGCCGCGCCTGGTCTGTTACAAGCGTTCCGTCCGGGAAATAATCCAAAGGTGCTTTTCATGGATTCTGGAATCGTTGACCGCAACCGCCACTTCCCGCTGCTGTTGATGCTGGCGCTGGCGATTGTGGGAGGTGCCCTGGTGATATATGCCACCCGCTGGGGCGCATTCCTCAGCGACGATTCTTTCTGGTACATTCGTCCGGCGGAGCAGGCACTCCAGGGGCAGGGCTTTCACCCGACGCGCTCATTCGCTCCAGATCGGAAGAGCACACGTCTGAACTCCAGTCACGAGTGGATATCTC
>CALGUJ010000356.1 GCA_937902055.1 uncultured Pelolinea sp. | reverse complement strand
TTATTAAGACGTTGGCAACCATGGCATTTCTTTTATTTGTCGTTTTGAACGCATGTGCCGCGAATCAACCAGCCACGCCGCCTGCGGTTGAACAACCCGCAGACGAAGCAATTACGATTACGGAAACAGCCATCCAGCCAACAGCCACCGAGACACCCGCACCGGAGCAAACGCCCACAGAGGATGTGCGGCTGAAACCGGAGGACTGGAAAAACTGGCCGATCATCCCTGAGGTTACTGAAAAGTCACGCGAGATTTATTTGCTCGGAATGCAATCCGGTGTCAACCCGAATGCTTTTTCGAAAATCGGCGACTGCCAGAATATTAAAGAGTCTTTTATGGGAATCTATGACCTTAACCGTTATTTTCTGTCGGAAAATCAAAAGGATTGGCAGGAAACCATCGATAATTTCCGTGGCTATTTCAACCGGGACGGTAAAGCCATCGAACAAGGCCTGAACGTGGCCGCGGCGCTTTCCCCTTTGCAGGCCGACCCGAATGAATGCCAGCCGAATGAAAGCCCGTTGGCATGCGAACTCAGGGTAGCCAATCCCAGTTTCGCTTTTATCGCTTTTGAACGCTGGTGGCCGGATATCACACCGCCCGACCAATATGAAAAATATCTGCGCGTGGTACTGGATACCATCATGGCGCACGGAACGGTGCCGATCTTGGTAACTAAAGCCGACAACATCGAAGGGAATCATCAACTGAACCTGATCATCGCCAAACTGGCGTACGAATATGATCTGCCTTTGTACAACTGGTGGCGCGCCGCGCAGCCTTTACCGCATCACGGCATGGATGGCGAAAGGAACGACGGATTTCACATTTCCACCGACGCCTGGACGGAACGCAGCGCTTACGCGCTGGGAACTCTGGACCATCTCTGGAAAGGATTAAAAGGGATTCAATAAAAAAATGGATAAAAACGAGGTCATTGAAAAGCTCGGCAAGAAAATTTGTGAAGACATTCTGAGAGACGCGGGACGGACACTGACGCCTGACGAGGCGCTGATCTCAAGCGGATTGATCGATTCTTTCAGCCTGGTGGATCTGGCTTTAATGGCGGAACAGATGTTTGGCGTGCGGATTGAGGATTACGAACTTAACGCAGAAACTTTCGACAACCTGGAACAATTGGCCCAAATAATCATGGAGCGAAAAGGATAGGCTTTGAATTTTTCCATCCGTTTATTGGAATTAGCCAGAGATTTCCCTGAAAAGGAAATCATCCATTTCCTCAAAACCGGTGAAAGCGATCAGCATTTAACCTACCGAGGACTGATCGCCGGCGCCAGACGTTATCAGGCTGCCTTGCAGTCCAGGAACGTTCTGCCGGGCGAAGTGGTCATCCTCATCCTGCAGCAAAGCGTTGAACTGGTTTATGCCTATTTCGGGACTATCCTGAATGGGTCGATTCCTTCGATCATGCCCTTCCTTACCGAAAAACTGCTGCCTGAAAAATATCGCAAGGATCTTGTTTCACTGATCGAGATCACCCAGCCATCGGCGATTTTCACCTACCGCGATTTCACTGACGAACTGACGCAAATTCAGGCCCAAAAAACTTTCATCAAGGCGTTGATCTTCAGCGAAGAAATCGAGGCGAGCACTGAAGACCAGACCGAAACGGAAAATTTCCCCGGAACAGAACGAGGCGAGGATGAAATCGTTCTACTGCAGCATTCTTCCGGTTCAACAGGCTTGCAGAAAGGCGTGGCGCTTTCACATCAAGCGGTGTTCAATCAGCTGGATTGCTACTCAAAAACTATCGGTTTAACGTCCCGGGACGTGATCGTCAGTTGGCTGCCGCTTTATCACGATATGGGTTTGATCGCGTGTTTATTGATGCCGATTTTGTACAATATTGCGCTGGTGATCATGTCGCCATTCGATTGGGTCAGAGCGCCGCATCGTCTTTTCCAGGCTGTATCGCAATACCGGGGAACATTATGCTGGCTGCCTAATTTCGCCTACAATTTCTGCGCTCAAAAAATCAGGCCGGCGGACATGGAAGGCGTTGGGCTTTCGACACTGCGGGCGGTGATCAATTGCTCGGAGCCCATGCGGCGCAGCAGCCACCAGGCTTTCCTTGACCGTTTTTCACCGCACGGATTGAAGCCCTCCGCCATTGCCACCTGTTACGCCATGGCAGAGAACGTGTTTGCTGTCACCCAGGACGGCATCGATAAGGCAGTCACCTACGACGAGATCGATCAGGAAACCTTCCAAAAAGATAAGGTAGCG
>CALGUJ010000355.1 GCA_937902055.1 uncultured Pelolinea sp. | reverse complement strand
TCAGTATGAGTTTGAGAATCCGGCCCGATTACAAAGGTTAATGCATGCCTAAATTCAGTCCCAAGCAAAAAAAAATATTCCTGATCTTAATTTCAATGGCGGTGGCGGATTTTTTCCTGATGATCCGGCCCAACGCGGCGGCATCGTTGAACCTGGCCATGGTACGCATGTTCGAGCCGGACGAAGCCGCCCAACTCACCCCACTGCTGAACATGCTGGCGCCGGCGGGCAGCACGCTGCAGGCCCTCAAAAATTTCTTTCTCTATAAATACTATTTCTACGGATTTCCATTTTTCAGCTATTCCGCGTTAACCATCCTTCCCCTCAAGCTCGCAGGAGCTTTGGGTAATATTCCGCATGTCATGCTGATCCTGCGCCAGGCAGTCAGCGTGCTGCCCATGCTGGTCGCGCTGCTGATGCTGGTTTACCTGCAGGATGGCTTTCGCACTTACCGCTCGGTAGTGCTGTACGCCTTTCTGCTGAGCGTGCCGGCTGTGCTGGCCAACCACTTCTGGTGGCACGTGGACAGCCTGGTGTTCCTGATGATCGTGCTGGTGATCTATTTTTTAGTGAAGGACAACTTGCGCTTCGGCAAACACTTCCTGATGGCGGCCGCCCTGACCGGCTGCGCCACGGCAACCAAGCTGATGGGAGTATATTTCTTTTTAACCATCGCCAGCCTGCTGGTGATGGGCTTTGTAACCAAGAAAGTACCCTTCAAAAAACTGCTGACCAGCGCCCTGCTCTTTTTAGGGATCATGGGGCTGGCTTACCTGGTTTCCAATCCCTTCCTGGCATCCTACTGGGCCAGGGAGGAATACAAGCTGATCTTCAACAAACAGATGGACATGCTTTCGCAAGGCTACGGCGTGGTTTACGAAAAGGGACTGGCGCAAGCCTGGCCGACCATGCGGCAATACTACGGCGAGTGGTTCTTCCTGCTGGCCGCGCTGGCCGCCGCGGTTTGGGGAATTTTCAAGGGTCCCAATAAGCTGCTGCATGTCATCATTCTGACCTGGCTGATCCCGTTGAGCATTTCGGTGATCGGATTTACCCACTTCAAGTATCAGTACTGGCTGCCGGCCGCCCTGCCCCTGTTCTCCAGCCTGGCAATTCTTTTGCCGGAAAAGATCGAACCGAAAGCGTTTCGTTTTTCAGCCCGTTCGTTGATACAGCTGGTGGGAGTGGCGATAATTGCGCTGCAATTTGGATTGAATATACGCGCTGACGCCACTGCCTATGCGCAGCGCGTTCAGCGGGCGGATAACAACCCGGCGATCGCGTTCTATGACGAAGCGCGGAAAGCTCTGGCAGACCTGCCGGACGCGCCCAGGAAAGTGTATTTCGACTACCGCCTGTACGTGCCCGAAACCGAGGGCTGGACGTTGGAGACTTCCTACGACCTGCTCTCGTATAACTACGTGCAGGAACAGAGCTACGACGTGTTGCTGCTCCTGCAGCAGCGTATCGCCGATTACCTCGACCCCTCCGCCGCCGGCATCGACGCGCAGCAGTTCGCCAACAGCCAGGCATTCTACGCCGACGCGCAGCGGGGCGAATTGCAGGGGTACCAACTGGTATTTCGTAACGAGACCGGGTTGGTTTTCGTCAAAGACGAAATTTCCCAATCTAAATCCGATTAGCAATCCCGCAGGACGAAATCTCCAAAATCCGCTGTTGATCCAAAGCGGATTTTTATATATTATTTACATTTTTTCCTTGACATGCTGCTCAATAGTGCTATACTGGGGTATAGTATATTGTGAAGAGCAAAGAGAAATGCCTTTATACGAATATCAATGCAAGCACTGCCGGGAATCTTTTGAAAAAATCGTGCGGTTTTCAGAAGCCGATGACCTGCCGCCCTGCCCCAACTGCGGCAGTGCGGATACGAAAAAGAAGATATCGGCCGCCGCTGCGCTGGGCGGCTCCTCTTCCGGTTCGTCCGGCGGGGGCTGCGGTTCCGGCGGAGGGTTCACCTGAGCCGGGTAAGACAGCATCAGCCGTGCGCTGATGGAGGAAAAATATGAAAATTCAAAACAATGAAAGCAAGGAAAAACTGATCCAGCGCCTGCGGCGCATCGAAGGACAGGTGCGCGGCGTGCAGGCTATGCTGGAAGAGGAACGCGACTGCCGCGAGATCATGCAGCAGCTCACCGCCATTCATTCGGCGGTGCAGTCCACCAGCCGGGTATTCTTCCACGACTATGCGGCGGTCTGTCTTTCCGAAATGGACGAAGAAATCCTGTCCGGTAAAAGCGGGTCGATGCAGGTCAAGCGCGAGCAAATCCTGCAGGATATGATCACTTTGATGGATAAAACTCCCTGATTAAAAAGGCTAAAAATGGTCTTTACGAACAACACTGAAAATAATCATTACGACGTGGTCATCATCGGCGGCGGACCGGCCGGCGCGACGGCAGCGATTTACACCTCCCGCGCCGGACTAAAAACCGCAGTGGTCGACAAAGGACTGACCGCCGGCGCGCTTGGCATCACCAGCCGCATTGCCAACTACCCCGGCGTCAGCGAAGCCATCAGCGGCGCCGACCTGCTGGAGCGCATGCGCGCCCAGGCGCGTTCTTTTGGAACGAGCTTCATCACCGACAAAGTCATCGGCGCAGACCTGCTTTCCGATGAAAAGCTGGTGTTCGGGAACAACGGCAGCTACAGCGGAAATGCGGTGATCATCGCCACCGGCTCCATGGGGCGCGGCACACCCATCAAAGGCGAACTGGAATTGCTCGGCAAAGGCGTTTCCTACTGCGCCACCTGCGACGCGGCATTTTTTAAAGAGCAGGAAGTCGCCGTGGCCGGCAGCAGCGATGAAGCCATCGAGGAGGCGCTATTCCTGACCAAATTTGCCAGCCGGGTGCACTTCCTTTGTCCGGGCGCCGAGTTGAAAGCGCCTGCGTATTTGGCGGAGGAATTGGAGCACCATCCCAAGGTGGCGCTTTACCGGAACGCCAACCTGCGGGAAATCAGCGGTCAGGAAGCGGTGGAAGCCGTGCGCTTCGAACAGCAAGAACAGGCAGCGCACACCATCGCGGTCAAAGGTGCCTTCATCTATCTGCAAGGCGCGCGCCCGATCACGGATTTCCTGCAAGGTCAATTGGAGATCAACGCGGGCGGCTGCCTGGTGGTGGATCACGAGTTCCAGACCACCATTCCAAACGTTTACGCGGTCGGCGACGTGCTATGCAAGCACATCAAGCAAGTAGTGGTAGCCGCCGGCGAGGGTGCGGCCGCAGGGATGGCCGCCGAGAAAGCCCTGCGTGGCCGCCGGCAGGCAATTGTCGATTGGGCAAAATAACCCGAAAATCAAATAGCGGAAATCATCAAAAATACGAGAAATGGAGATCAAAATGAAAGAACCTGTACATGTCAGCGATACCGAATTCGAGAAAGTAGTATTGAAATCCGAGCTGCCGGTGGTGGTGGATTTCTGGGCCCCCTGGTGCGGACCCTGCCGCATGGTTGCTCCCATCCTGGATAAACTCGCCAAGGAAATGGGCGACAAGGTGGTTTTCGCCAAGGTCAACACGGACGAAAACGTGGAATGGGCTACCAAGTACGGTGTGCGCGGTATCCCCACCATGCTATTCATCCATAACGGCGAGGTGGTGCATACCCAAGTGGGCGCCCTGCCTGAAGCGCTGCTGCGCGACGTGCTGGGACAGTTCCTGGCCGCGGTTGCGTCGCCAGCCGCCGAATGAATTTACACAAACACAAAGAGAGAGGTTGGCTAGCCAACCTCTCTCTTTTTTTCGCAAAATTAAACTAGAGTTGTATTTCATTCCTCTCAATCCAACCTACCTGAGTTTTTGTAGGTTGGATTGGTGGTTTTCTCGTAGATCTTCGCATGAAATGCGGAGACAATTTAACAGAAGAGTCAATTCTCGCTACGACAAACGACAACTAGCTTGGATAAATACTAATATGAGTTGGGCTTAGTTTTGCTCTGCATCATACGTCCGAGAGCCGTTGCTGCGGAGTATCTCCGCGTAAAGCGCTTTCATCCATTTCTGACTCTTAACCTGATTTGCTTTAAATGGCAATCTGCAGGTTAGATTGATTGGGACGAGTTCGGAATATTGGTGTCGGGTTGGACAAGCACCAACCCGACCTACCTGGTTTGCTGCAGGTTAGGTTGATTAGGACGAGTTCGGAGTTTTGGTGTCGGGTTGGACAGGTACCAACCCGACCTACTTGCTTTGCTATGCTAATCCTTAATCAGCTCATATAGAAATTCTTTGAACGCCGG
>CALGUJ010000354.1 GCA_937902055.1 uncultured Pelolinea sp. | reverse complement strand
TTATTGGCGTTCGACACGGGCATGCGCCTGCAGGAAAGGGGATATGCGGTGCGTTTCTACGAGGATTTGCCTTACGCACTGAATGCCGATTGGCTGGAGAAACGCTTGGAGACGGTTTCCCGCGAAGAGGCGCAGGTGAAGTTGTTCTCGTTGGAGAATTTGGAAAAGAAATTGAAGGCGCTGGGCGCGTACGCGTCGCAAATTCCATCCTTGTTCGGGGATGAGTCGAAGATGCGGGAGAGCCTGACAGCGCAGGCAGTGCGCATGAGCGGGAGGATGGATATGGGCGGAGAAAAGGTGTGGTGGATAAAATAAATGTTGGATTTGTAGGGCACCAATCCAACCTGCGAGAAATGGCGGGTAGGTTGGGTTGAGCATCGTAGCTTAATGCACCGGCATTGAGCAGAGATACTCTGCGGCAGCGGCTTCCAGCCGCATGATGCAGAGCAAAGCGAAACCCAACAATTTGCTCTGAAAAATAATTTATCAAAAAATATGCAATGATGTTGGGTTGTCCCTGTATTTCATACAGGGATCTTCGAGACAACCGACAACTTTTGTAAATGAATTGGCGCGTTTCCAAACGCGCCCTACATATCCTGTCGATACAAAAAAACCGGCCCGCATGCGCGGGCCGGGTGGTTATCAGTTGCTGCTCAGGGTTGGGATGCCCTGGTTCTTTTTCACGGGAGGAGCAAAGATCTTCTCGAAATCCTCGCGGGAAAGAGTTTCCACTTCCAGCAAGCGGTTGGCTACTTCGTCCAGCTTGGCGCGGTACTTGGTGAGGATTTTCTTGGCTTTCGCATAGGAATCGCCAACCAGTTTTTGCACTTCCTGGTCGATCTTTTCAGCGACTGCTTCCGAATAATCGCGCTGTTCGCCGATCTCGCGGCCGAGGAAAACCAGCTCGTCCTTCTGCCCGTAAACCATGGGGCCCAATTCCGTGCTCATGCCCAGGCGGGTGACCATCTTGCGCGCCAGCTTGGTGACGTTCTCGATGTCGTTGGCGGCGCCGGAGGTGATATCGTTGAAGACGATTTCCTCCGAAGCGCGCCCGCCCAGCAAGCCGATGATTTCGGCCATCATCTTGTTCTTGGACATCAATGTGCGGTCATCTTCCGGCAGGGCGATGGTGTAGCCAGCGGCCATGCCGCGCGAGATGATGGAAATTTTCTGCACCAGGTCGGCTTCCGGCAGGGCGGCGATCACGATGGCGTGCCCGGCCTCATGGTAGGCGATGATGCGTTTTTCGTCTTCGTTGATCAGGCGGCTCTTGCGTTCAGGTCCTGCGATGACGCGTTCGATCGCTTCTTCGAATTCGGATTGCGTGATCTGCTTCTTGTTGCGGCGCGCCGCCAGGATGGCGCCTTCATTCACCAGATTTTCCAGGTCGGCGCCCACAAAACCGGGCGTGGCTTTGGCCAGGATGTTCAAATTGACGCTGGGTGCCAGCGGCTTACCCTTGACGTGTACGTTCAGGATGGCTTCGCGTCCGCGCATATCCGGGCGATCCAGCACCACGCGGCGGTCGAAACGGCCGGGGCGCAGCAAAGCTGGGTCGAGGATATCCGGGCGGTTGGTGGCGGCCATGATGATCACGTTGGTATCGGTGTCGAAACCGTCCATCTCGACCAGCATCTGGTTGAGGGTTTGCTCCCGCTCGTCGTGCGAACCGCCCAAACCGGCGCCGCGGTGACGGCCGACCGCATCGATTTCATCGATGAAGATGATGCAGGGCGAGTGTTTCTTGGCCTGGTCGAACAGGTCGCGGACGCGGCTGGCGCCGACGCCCACGAACATTTCAACGAATTCGGAGCCGGAAATGGAGAAGAAAGGCACGCCGGCTTCACCCGATACCGCTTTGGCCAGCAGAGTCTTGCCGCCGCCGGGAGGCCCCACCAGCAGCACGCCCTTGGGAATGCGCGCGCCCAACGAGATGAATTTCTGCGGTTCGCGCAGGAATTCAACCACTTCCTGCAATTCTTCCTTGGCTTCGTCCACACCTGCCACGTCGGTGAAGGTCACCTTGGGCTGGTCGCCGGAGAACATGCGGGCGCGGGACTTGCCGAAAGAGATGGCTGCATTGTTGCTGCCCTGCGCCTGACGGAAGATCAGGAAGAAAGCCACACCCACGATCAGGAAAGGCAGGATGTATCCGAGGAAGGATAGCACCGCGTTCCATTGGCTGGGTTGTTTGACGGATATGGCGACATTGGCGTGGTTCAACGCATCGGTTGTTACGCCGTAATTCAATAATTGTTCGACTAAAGTCGATCCGGATTCTTTTGTCGCGGTCTTTTCCTGGCCGTCCTTGAGGGTGACGGTCAAGGTATTTTCATCTTCAACGATCGACTTGACATTACCCTGGGTAATTTGCGCTGCCAGCTCATTGATCGACATGACTGTCTGGCCGCTGTCCTGGTTAATGTTCATGAAAACCATCGCGACAATCGAGATGAGGATCAGCAAATAGACAAAATTCGTTTGTCCGTTAGATTTCACAGATTCCTCCAAAAAGGGTTCATTTACGCATGCGAATTATACCAACCAATCCCGGCGGGCAGGCTGAATCGGCAATTTATAGATATTTCTAATATAGAAAAAACCGCCTGCGGGAGGCGGAATTTTTCTTATTATTCCTGTACGCGGGTGACGTATTCGCCGGTTTCGGTGTTCACCCGGATCAGATCGCCTTCCTGGACAAAATTGGGGGTGTTCACTTCCGCGCCGGTTTCCAGAACCACTTTCTTGGTAACGCCGGTGGCGGTGTCTCCGCGCACGGCATTCTCGGCCTTCATCACGCGCAGGTCGACGTTCATGGGCAGTTCCACGTCCAACGGTTCATTGTCGAACAAGGTCAGTTTGACTTCCACGCCTTCCTTGAGAAAAACCGCCGAATCGCCGATGACGTCTTTCTGGATGGCGGGTTGTTCGAAGGTCTGCATGTCCATGAAGTGGTACAGATCGCCGTCGGAATATAAAAATTGTACGTTATGGTAGTCCAGGCGAACGTCCTGAATACGTTCGCCGGAGTTGAAGGTCTTTTCGATGGTGGCAAGCGTGCGTAAATTGCGCGCCTTGATGCGGACGCTGGCGTTTCCGCGGCCGGTCTTGTTGTGGTGGTAATCCAATACCTTGAAAAGCTGGTTATCCAGCTCGAAAGTCGTACCCTTGCGTAATTCATTTACATCAATCATAAGATCCAACCTCTATGATAAATTTGCGGGCTTATTATAGTATAGAGGCCAATGAACAGGCAAGAGAAAGGCGGAGAGCAATTCTCCGCCTGATTCAAGATTTTTGAGCATAAATTGTCCAATAAAGCGCCAATTTCGGGCGCCATCACCCTTAACCCAATTCCGGTTGGATGATCCCGTAGCTGCCGTCGCGGCGTTTGTAGAGCACATTGATCGAGCTGGTTTGGGCGTTGTAGAAGATAAAGAAATCCTCGTGTCCAAGCAGGTTCATCTGTTCGACAGCTTCCATTTCATCCATCGGCACCAGTGTGAATTTCTTGCGGCGGGCGATCAGCGGATGGTTCTCCTCAACCTCTTCCTCGTCCAGCAATTCCTCAGCTGGCGAAATGCCTGCGCGGGGGTGCTGCCGCTTTCCTTTGTACCTCTCAATTTGGCGTTCGATTTTGTCCATGACCAGGTCGATGGCCGGTTTGATCTCGGCGGCGCGTTCCTCCGCCCGCAGGATGAACCCGCGCCCGCGCAGGGTGATCTGCGCGACAAAGCGGCAATTCAATTCACGGGCGGTTTTGACGTAGGCCAGGTCGATGCGGGTTTCATCGATCTGATCCAGGTAGCGATCCAGACGGGGTATCTTCTTATCGATATATTCTCGAATTTCCTGGGTAAGTTCCATTTCTTTCACGAAAACATCCACTTTGTCTTTCATATTCTTACCTCCGTATTCTTGGGATTTGAATTTGCGGATAAATTCGTACGTGCCACGGTTACACAAAACACATTTTTTGCACCCGCTTCCCGCAGGGCTGCGGCGCAGGCATCCAAAGTCGCCCCGGTGGTGGCAATATCGTCCAGGATCAGGATGGATCGATCGCGGCAGATTTCGGGTTTGGCGGTGAAAGCGCTGCTCAGGTTGCTGCGGCGTTCTTCCGCATCCAGGCCAACCTGGGAGCGGGTTTCCCGTACCCTGCGCAAGGCCGGCGGGTGATAGGGAATGCGAAGCGTCTTGGCCAGCGGCCTGGCGATCAGGTCAGCCTGGTTATAGCCTCGTTCGCGCAAGCGTTTTTCGCCTAATGGGACGGGCGCCATGACGTCAATGTCGATCCTCCAATTCCGAATCAGTTCCGCCAGGGTGGGCGTCAGATACCGCACCAGACCGAGACGACGCTGATATTTGATGCCGATAACGATCTCCCTGACCGTATCGTCGTAGTTGGCCCAGGATTTAAGCCGATCGTATGCCGGCGATAGATCGCAGCATGCCCGGCAAATATGACCTTTCGCGATCTGTTTACCGCAGCGGGAGCAAGTGAGGACGCCTGAAAGTTGGGGAATGCCATTCCAGCAGTCGGGGCAAACCTCGTAACCGAGTTTTTGACAATGAACACAAAAAGGAGGAAAAATCCAATCAAGCAGCGCCCACAGGTTTAGAGAAGGTTTGATGAAGGTGGGGTTGATTGAATTTTCTTTCAGCATTTCCCGTTTACTTTCCTTTCAACCTTGAGAAGTGCCAGGTGTGTCCTAGGGTTATACGTTCTGAAGCGATTCCTGAATGAAATTATTGATCGCCGGACCAAGCAGCTTGGAAACGATCATGATGAACAAGATGATAATGAGGATGATTAAAAAATATTCAATGAAGCCTTGCCCTTGATTGGTGCGGGGAGATCTCATTGAATCAAACTCCTTTCTTTCTTTTTTTTCAGTATATATCAAACCCTTTTGGATTTGCAACTATTTAATAGTATTTACGTAATTCTTACATAGAAGATTATGACGAAGCATTTTCGTTGTTTTATGAAGAAATATCGCTATAATCTTATGTAAAGGAATAGAGAATATCTGGAGGACAAGAAATGAATGACATCCTGGGTCGAGTGACCGGCGAACATGATTTCTTTAAGAAGATCCTGGAGAAGATTCCAGGGTTTAAAGGGTACGTGGAGCGGGAAGACCGCCGCGCGGCGGACAAATTGCTGCGCGAGTCGATCGCTGATCAATTTGAAGCGTTATGGGGCCGTATCTCGGCGATGCAGCGCGAGGCTATCAGCAACGGGAACCTGGATACGGTAGATGAGTTGGAATCCGCCGCGTTGAAAATCCGCCAATTCATCGACCGCGTCCGCACGGCTTCGTACGG
>CALGUJ010000353.1 GCA_937902055.1 uncultured Pelolinea sp. | reverse complement strand
GCCCGGGCGGGCGTTGAGCGAATGCGTGCTGGGCGTCATCGGTGTGGGCTTTATCGGCAAGGAAGTGCTGCGCAAGGCGCATGCCTTCGGCATGACCCTGCTAGCAAACGATATCATCCCCATCCCGGAGGAATTCACGCGCACCAACGACATGCGCATGGTGCCGCTGGATGAACTGATGCGGGAAGCGGATTTCATCAGCGTAAACTGCGACTTGAACCCGACCAGCTTCCACATCATCAACCACGATTCGCTGGCGCTGGTCAAACCGGGCGCGGTGCTCATCAATACCGCGCGCGGCCCGCTGGCGGACGAAAAGGCGCTGGTGCAGGCACTGCAGCAGGGGCGGCTGGGCGGGGCAGCCCTGGACGTTTTCGAGCAGGAACCGCTGCCGGCGGATTCGCCGCTGCTCAAGATGGAAAACGTGATGCTCGCGCCGCACAATTCCAATTCCAGCCCGACAGCCTGGGAAAAAGTGCATTGGAATACCATCCTCAATTTGCTGGATGGTTTGGAAATTCCTCACCCCGATTTTGAGGAAATCAGACAGAAAAACAGCAGGTGAAACTTATGGCGGACAGAAAAAAGGTAATGTTAATCACGGGCGCCGCCGGCGGCATCGGCCGCGCGGTGGTGGCGGTTTTCCACGAACACGGCTGGCGCGTGGTGGGGGTGGACCGCGCCGAATTCGGGGCGGATTTCCCCGAAGACGGATTGTTCATCCGGGCGGATATCTCCGATCCGCGAGCCATCGAAACCATCTATGAACGCACCGCGGAATTCAGCCCGGTTTTGGACGCGGTGGTGAACAACGCCGGCGTGCAGATCGCCAAACCCATCCTGGAAACCAGCGCGGAAGACTGGGACATGACCATGGCTTCCAACCTGCGCTCGGTTTTCCTGGGCACCAAACTGGCCGTACCCCTGCTGAAGGCCGCGGGCGGCGGCGCGATCGTCAACATGAGTTCGGTGCATGCCATCGCCACCTCGCCCAACATCGCGGCCTATGCCGCCAGCAAGGGCGGGCTGCTGGCTTTTACGCGCGCGGCGGCTATCGAATTCGCGGCCGCCAACATCCGCGTCAACGCGGTGCTGCCGGGAGCGGTGGATACGCCCATGCTGCGCGCCAGCATGAACCGCGGGCATTTCGACGGCCCCTCGGTGCAGCAACGCCTGGATAACCTGGCGGGCAAGACCGTCAATGGGCGCATCGCCCAGCCGCGCGAGATCGCGCAGACCATTTACTTCCTGGCGGATAACGAGCAGTCTTCGTTCATGACCGGCCAGGCGCTGGTGGTGGATGGGGGCGCGACCGCCAAGCTGAGCACGGAATAATTCATGGCGAATTTTAAGCAAACCTTGAAGAACGTTTTACCCGAAGGCGTGCAGAACGTCCTGCGGAACACGCGCGACGGCCTGCAGCGCCTGCCGGAGGATTATGAAGCGGCCACGCATCCCTGGCGGCGGGCGGTGAACGCGCGCCTGCACCCCATGCGCGACCAATACAAGGGAAAGCGCTGCTTCATTGTCGGCAACGGCCCCAGCCTGCGCGACACAGATATGCGCAAACTGCGCGGCGAGTACACCTTCGGCATGAACCGCATCTACCTGATGTTCCCGGAGCTGGGTTTCGAAACCTCCTTCTTCGTCTCCATCAACGATCTGGTGGTTGAACAGTCTGCCGCGGACATCCAGCAGTTAAGCATGCCCAAGTTCATCGCCTGGCACGCGCACCGCTTCCTGCAGCCGGCCGATAACATGTTCTTCCTGCACACCACCTACACCGGCCCCAAATTCGCGCGCGACATCACCGGCCGCCTGTGGGAAGGCGCTACCGTAACCTACGTGGCCTTGCAGGTGGCTTACTTCCTGGGATTCTCGGAGGCCATCCTGATCGGCGTGGATCACAGCTTCGCCACCAAGGGCAAGCCCAACACCACCGTGGTTTCCCAGGGCGATGATCCCAACCACTTCCACCCCGGCTATTTCGGCAAGGGATTCAAGTGGCAATTACCCGACCTGGAAACCTCTGAGCGCTCGTACGCCATGGCGCGCCGCGCCTACGAAGCCGCCGGCCGCCAGGTGCTGGATGCCACCATCGGCGGCAAATGCCCCATCTATGAGAAGGTGGGGTATGACTCGTTATTTCGTGAGCCGTGAGCAGTGAACCGTGAACAGTGAGCTGTGAGCCGTAAAACTTGGAACTTGACACCTGACCCTTGGCACCTCAACTTGAAACGTGAAACTTGAAACATGAAACTGGTTTCCATCATCACCCCCTCCTATAACCAGGCTGCGTTCCTTGAAAAAACCATGCGCTCGGTGCTGGAGCAGGAT
>CALGUJ010000352.1 GCA_937902055.1 uncultured Pelolinea sp. | reverse complement strand
CGCTGGCGCCGTAGATCACGTCCCAACCGATCATCAAGCCCGCCCCGCCGAGGGCGACCAGCAGCCCCAGCCAGAAATGCCCGGGCTGCTTTTCTTTAAACAGCATCCAGCTCAACAAGCCCACCCAAACCGGCGCGGTGTTATCCAGCAGGGTGACCGCCGAGGCGGTGGTGTAATTCAGCGCCGAACACCACAAACCGAGGTTAAGGGCGAGAACCAACCCGCCCAGGATGCCCCATTTCAAACCATTTCCAGCCGGCAGAATTTTTTCTTCACGCGGTTTTAAAAATACCGCCGGCAGGCTGAGCATGGCGCCGGCAAACACTAATCGGTAAAAACCCACCAGCACGCCGTTGGCATGCACATACTTAACGAACATGGGGCCGGTTCCTAATAAAAGGACTCCCAGCGCGATCAAGAGCAAGGCTTTTTTGGTCTCGGATTTGTTCATTGGAACCTGGTTTTCGTATGCGATTGAAGCCGAATTTTACCCGAAATCCCCCGAAAAAGTTTAAATTGCCGCCGGCGCTTGAGCCGCAGGGTTGGTTTTACGGATATAATTGCAGTTTCACCAACTGAAGTTTTCATTCATCAATACGGAGTTCCGAATGTCTTTTCTAAATTTTTCCTCTCCGAAAGAGCGAGAAAGCGTCATGGCTTTATACCATTCCGATGGCGCTCTGGACCTGATCGCGGGCGCGGTTTTGCTGAACCTCGGCCTGGATTTGCTGAACGAATCCCCGACCACATCCTTGTTTACCTGGATCCCGGTCCTGCTCTATTCCTCTATTAAAAACCGTTTTACTTTGCCGCGCCTCAGCTACGACGCCCTTAAAGCTGACGAGAAAATCGTGCGCAGTTGGACGGCGCAAACAGCCGTGGGGCTGGCAATTGTCTTATTGGTGCTTGGCACCGTGGTGGTTGGCGATCCCTTGCATATTAAAACCGCGCTCAACCTGCCTTTCCAGGGGAACGTGATGAGCCTGGCGTTCGCGCTGCTGGGTGGTTTGGCCGCATTGCTGGCGGCCTGGTTGATCCCGATCAAGCGATTCTATATCTATGCCGGGATCATCTTCTTTTCCGGGATAATCAGTTATTTCTTCCTGCCTATTTCCGTACCCGTATTCCTTTCTGCGGCCGTGATGGTCGTGGTCGGTTTCAAGCTCACCATGAAATTCAATACCCAATATCCCGATCCGGATAAACCTGATAAACCGATCGACGTTAAAGAGAAAAAGAAAAAATGAAATCAAAGAACTGGGCTGTTCTATGGTTCCTTGGATTGATCTGGGGAACCTCGTTTTTGTGGATCAAAGTCGCGGTGGCTGACGTCACCCCGTTGGTCCTGGTCGGCTTCCGCACGTTATTCGCCTCGCTGGGTTTGGGCGCGGTCGTCTTCTACTATCGCAAGAGCATGCCGAGTTGGGAAGTTCTGCGTGCCAAGCTGCCGGTTTTTATCGTACTGGCCTTGTGCAATATCTCCATTCCCTGGGCGTTGATCTCATGGGGCGAACAATTTGTCGATTCGGGCATTGCCTCCATCATCAACAGCGCCATGCCGTTATTTACCATCATTATCGCTCCCCTGATGATCGCGGATGAACGCATGACCCTGCCCAAATTGGCCGGGCTGCTGACCGGTTTTGCCGGCGTGGTGATCCTGATGCTGCCGAATGTAAAAGAAGGCTGGAATTCAGGGCTGCTAGGCATGGGTGCTTGCCTGCTGGCAACGGTTTTCTATGCTTTCGCGGCCGTGTACGCGCGCAAGAACAGCGGCGGGCTGCCTCCACAACTACAGGCCGGCTTGCAACTGAGCCTTGGTTCGCTGTTCATCTGGGTTGCGGTTTTTGCCACCGAAGGATTGCCCGCGCTGCCCACGCGGCCGGTCACCTGGCTGGCGCTGATCTGGCTGGGGCTGCTGGGCTCCTGCCTGGCTTACATCCTGTATTTCTACCTGCTGCACCAGATCGGCCCCACGCGCACCTCCACGACTACCTACATCTCACCGCTGGTGGGTGTGGTGCTGGGCGTGCTCTTCCTGGGCGAAAGCCTGCACTGGCAAACCTTCCTGGGCGCAGCGCTGATCCTCTCGGGCATCTTTATGGTCAACATGAAGAAAAAAGAGCAGGAAATCATCGTGGCGGAGTAACCCGCCTCCCCCAAGAATCCTATCCGGGCAGGTCTGATGGCGTATCAGACCTGCTTTTTTATTACAGCCTTATCCTTATAATATAAACATGCTATTGAAGTCCGCCGGAGAGGCGCGCTCGTTCGGAAAGCGGGTTGTGGAGGAGTTATCCAGCCAAGGCGTGTTTGCCGCGCTTGAACTTTTGAATGAAATCCTGTCGGAACACACACCCTTTCGCTTGCTGGACCTGTTGGGGACTGAACTGAATTCGGCTGTCCGAAATAAGGCAGACGAATTGCTGCAAGCCATTGCCGGCCGGCGCAGCGAAGGCGGCTGGGTGGTGATCGCCTCCGCCCTGCGCGCGCGTCTGCCGCTGGGCGTGAACGAGCCGCTGGAAGCCGCCCGCCGCTTTATCATCCAGGCCGGCATCTGGTACGGCTGCGATTCCATCGCCGAGCGTGTGCCGGGGCAAGCCCTGGTCGACCAATTCCAATCTTCGCTGGCAGGTCTGGCCGCCTGGCGCAGCGATCCCGATCACTGGGTGCGGCGCGCCGCGGGCGTGGCCGGCCATTTCTGGTTCAAACGCGCGCATGGCACCTCGGCATACGAAGGTCAGGCGCGCGCGATGCTGGATTTTTACCGCCCGATGTTGGCTGAACGCGAATATGAAGCCGCCAAGGGCGTCGGCTGGGCATTGAAAACCGCCGGGCGTTATTATCCTCAGATCGCGGCCGATTGGCTGGAGCGGGAATGGCTGGTGAAAAACAATCCACCGGCCGCCGTCATCCGTCGCAAAGCCCTGCGTTACCTGCCGGCCGACCTGAAAAGGAATTTTCAAAAATTCTGATGGGACGCAAAGCCGTTTTCCTGCCCTATCAGGCGCGCAGCGTGTTGAACAAGCACAAATATCCCGACCATTGGTTCTGGACGCGCTACACCGTTTATCCGTACATCGGCTGCCAGCACGGTTGTGAATTCTGCTATTGCCGTGAACGAAAATACGCGCCTTACGAAGATATCGCTGATTTTCCTTACGTGATCAAGATCAAAGAGAACGCGCCCGACCTGCTGCGCAAAGCGCTGCTGAAAGTCCCCCGCGATACCATTGCGGTGGGCGACTACCAGCCGCTGGAGCGCAAGTACGGCGTTTCGCGCCGCCTGCTGGAAGTCTGCTTGGAGATGGAATTCCCCGTCTTCATGCTGGAGCGCTCGCCGCTGGTGCTGCGCGATCTGGACCTGATCGCGGAAATCAACCGCAAATCACACGCCTCCGTGCTCTTCAGCCTGATCCACACCGCCCAATCCCTGCATGCCGGGGTCATCGACCGCATGGAGCATCTGGCGCCGCGCCCGCGCCTGCGCCTGAATGCCATGCGCGCCCTGGCCAAAGCCGGCATCGCCACCGGCATTTGCCTGATGCCCATCCTGCCAGGGCTGTGCGACACGCGCGAGAATCTCGAACTGGTCATCCGCCAGACCGCCGACGCCGGCGGACAGTTCGTGCTGGCCGCGCCGCTCACCCTGGCTGACCAGCAAAAAACTTACTTTATGAATTACCTGCAAGCCAATCAACCCGAGTTGCTGCCGCTCTACCGGCGCCTGTACCCGGACAACAGCTACGGGCCGAAGGGGGATGCCTGGCTGAAGATCGGGCGGATGGTGCGTGAGATCTGCGCTAAGGTCGGCATCCCCGACCGCATGCCGCGCCCCATCCTGCCGGGGGAGAAACGCGCGCTGAACAAACGCGCCGCGGAATTGCTGGCCGACCGGGCTTACAGCCTGGAGCTGGACGGCGAGGAATCCGGCCGCGTCTGGCCTTGCCGCAAAGCCGCCTGGGTTATCGAGGAACTGCCGCAGGATATCGGCCTGATCTACGCCAGGATGGGCTTGAAAGGATTGCAGTCCATCCAGGGCGTCGGACCATCGATTGGCAGTTTGCTGGAAGATTTTATTAAAAATACTTCTAATAGGGATCAGGTCACTAATTTTTAATCCTGATGAAGGATATTACGAGGCAATCTTTTAACCAATCACTACACTCTTAAAAAAACACTCCGTTGGCTGAGCTTGTCGAAGCCAACTCTCGGATGTTACTCTCTCTTTTTCCTTGAATATTTGACAAGACCATCATAATTACCTTCGATCAAAGCAATTTTCTTTTTCCGCGACCAGCCATGAATTTGTCTTTCTCTTTGATAAGCCTCATCTATCCTTTTGAATTCTTCGCAATAGACCAATTCAACCGGCAAACGTCTCTTTGTATATTTCGACCCAAGTCCTTCCATATGATCCCAAATTCGCTTATCCAAGTTCCAGGTGCTGCCTGTATATAAAGTCCCATCAGAACATTTTAGAATGTAAGTAAATGGCATCGCTCACCCCAATCTTGATTTGAATATCTACTACGGGATATTATAAAGTCGGCCTCGCCTTCGACAAGCTCAGGCAGCGGCCTTCGACAAGCTTTTCCTCTTCATCATCGTAGATAGGCAAGCAGCGGCTTTCGATAGGCAGATCACAGCCTTTCTTTTTC
>CALGUJ010000351.1 GCA_937902055.1 uncultured Pelolinea sp. | reverse complement strand
CATGACAACATAGATAACAAACAGGACCGCAACCGCCAACCAGCCTTTATTCATGGTGAACATGGTGAAGCCGCCCCAGAAGGGTTTGTTCATGATAATGAAGCTGGTAACCAGCGAGCCGGGTGTCGCGTTCGCGGCCACCGAGTTATATACCTCCGAGAAAATCGGGGAGGTAGCGGTGGCGATCAAAATACCGCCGGCGAACCAAATGGCCGACGAGATGATCGACTTGAAGATATTGCCGTTGGAGAAGGCGATGAAGGACTGGATCGCGAAGGGGATCGCAACCAGGTCAACCAAAGGCAGAACGCGATTGCCGGGTAGTACCGCCGCGATCAACAGCATGATCGGGATCAGGACGATACCGGTGATGAGGGTGGCCGATTCGCCGTAGCCGGAAGCATCGTCCACGCCCACGTAGATTTCCTCACGTCCCTTGTCCACCGCGAACTTGCGGGAAGCAGCGGAAAGATGCGTGAAGGCTTGCGCGAAGATGGCCGCCACGCGGGGGAAGATCGCCATCACGGCGGCGGTGCCCATGGCAACCGTCGCGATCTGGCCCCAGGCAGACAATGAGCCCAGGTTCTTGAGGTTGCCCAACAGGCCGAGCATGAAGCCCAGGATGAAGCCGAGCGCAATCGGGTCACCCATGAAACCAAGTTTCTCGCGCAGATCTTCCGGTTTCCAGCGGATCTTATAAGCACCGCATTTATTCAATAACCAGTTGCTGAAGATCGCGAAAGGAACCGGGTCGACGTTGTGCAGTTGCACGATGGTGCAGTTGGGATACTTGTAGTACTTTGACCAACGCCTGGCAAGCACTTCGTAGAAAGTCGTCGCCCACAGGTTCAACACCAACATCAAAGCGATGGACAGGAACATATCATTCGTAACAAAATAGACCAACGAACCCCACAGGGCGTAGCTGTAAAGATCCCACAATCCCGAGGGTTGGAAAACGTTCGTCCATCCGGTTATGAACAGGACCAGTTGGAATATCAATCCCAGCGCCAAATAGATCATACCTGCCTTGGTGGAATACGCCACGATTGCCGTAACCTGCCAGCCCATATCCACAATGGGAAGGTTGATCCCGGCTTCTTTAACCATATTTTCCACAACAGGCGTCACCACAGGCAGGTATGCCCCCACCAGGAATGAATAACCGGTCAAGCCGATCCCAGCATATAAAGCAGTCTGCACCGCTTTATTGGCCTTGATCCCGAAAGCCAGCGAGATGAAGAACAATATGATGGGAATCACAATAATTGAACCAAAGGTATTGACTACCTGGCTCAAGCCTTGCAATATTGAATCTAATACTGTCATCTTTTCCTCTCAATAAAATATTTTTCCGTTAATAATATGTTGAATGATACTGTATCTGACAGCGTTCACCTCCTGAACTGGATTTTCTGAGGTTAAAATTCGTAAAAACTTGGTATCTGGTTGTCAATATATCAAAAACTTGTGTTAATATATCATTAATACTGGTATTAAGTCAACCATTATTGATATATTTAATACAATTTATCATTATTATTTGTGATTAACGTATGGAATTGGCTTGAAAATACTATATAATTATCAGAAATAAGGGAAAAACAGATGGGAAAAGCGGTAGACGTCAAAGAAAGACAAACCAGCATCGCCAATTTTATCCTTACCAACGGATTCGTAACCGTGGATGAGTTGATGGAAAAATTCGCCATCAGCCGCATGACCGTGCACCGCGATCTGGACGACCTGGAGCGGGCTCAATTGATCCAAAAGGTCCGCAACGGCGCATCCGCGCAGCCATCGAATATCTTTGAAAGCGATTTCGCTTATCGCGAGCGGGTCAACATCCACGAGAAGGAAGAAATTTGCAAGCTGGCCGCCACCTTCCTGCATGATGGCATGTCGATCTTCCTGGACGATTCGACCACGGTCATGCCGCTGATCCAGTATTTTCGCAAGCTCAAATCGTTGACCATCATCACCGCCTGCCTGCCGGCGATCATCGCCATCACGCAGATCCCCGAAGTCACCCTGATCATTCTTGGGGGCTTGTACAAGCACAAATACCGTTCGAGTTACGGATATTTCAGCGTCAGCGCCATCAACCGCATCCACGCCGACATCACCATCCTGTCCCCGCACTCCTACAAGACCGGTTCGATCTTCGAATACGAGCAGGAAGTGATCTCCACCAAACGCGCCATGATGGATAATTCCGAAAAAAGCATGATCCTGATGGATAACTCCAAATTCAAGCAAACAACGTTGTATTTACTGGCGAAGATCAACGAATTCGACCACGTCATCATCGACAGTGAAGTACCCGAGGTGTACATCCGCGATCTGCGCAGCCAGGCGAAAGATTTACAGATTGCCAAGGCCTAGGTGGATGATGAAACGGAATTAGCGAACAAAAAATAACGCAATTTCTAAGAGCTCGCCGAACTGCTTAAGCAATTCGGCGAGCTCTTATCCAAATTAAAGCCGGATTCAATAATAATAAAATTCACCAGACAGATTTTTGTTCTGAAGGTCCATTGCTTGCCTATTAATTACGCCAGTGCGGCAATCACCTTCTCGATTTCCCTACGTGAGATATCCGGACTATGCTTTCCCCCTAAAAACTCCAGGGTCTCTGTTTTCGTCGGTAGGGATAATCCCGCGCCGTGCACCGTGGTTGCCAGCGCGCCCAGCGCGCTGCCCAATACCGCGCAAGCCGGCAAGTCCCAGCCGCGCAGCCAGCCATACAACAAGCCGGCGGTGAAGGAATCCCCCGCCCCGGTGGTGTCTTTCACTTCAACGCTGAACGCCGGGCAGAAACAATCCGCTTTGGCGTCTGCCAAATAGCAGCCCTTTTCGCCCAGCTTGATCCCTGCCAACTGAACGCCTTCATTTAATAAGTGCCGGGCGGCTTTTTCAGGATCGTCCGTGCCAAACAATTGCCCGGTCTCTTTGGGCCCTGAGATGCAGATGTCTGCTGTCGCGATCAACCGCCGCAGCTCATCGGGAATAATCAGCGCCGGCTCCAGGCCAGTGTCGAGGCTGATGGCGACATGATATTTCTGCGCAAACGCCACCGCACGCCATACCGCGTCGGCTTGCGGCTTTTGCAGCAGCGAGTAACCGGAAATGTGCAGGATCGAAGCGTCCCTGAAAGCTGTTTCGGGAACATCTTCCGGGGGGTAATAAACGTTGGCTCCGCGATAAGTGATCATAGTGCGCTCGCCATCCGGTGTGACCAGAATGAAAATCAATCCTGTGTCATGCTCAGCGTTCTCGACAATGTACGCCTGGTTGACGCCGGTTTGGCTGATC
Organism: uncultured Pelolinea sp.; assembly: GCA_937902055.1. Classification (GTDB taxonomy): domain Bacteria; phylum Chloroflexota; class Anaerolineae; order Anaerolineales; family Anaerolineaceae; genus Pelolinea. Next base: position 1,346 of record CALGUJ010000351.1, on the reverse strand, counting down.
ATGGCGCGCGCCTGCCCGGCGTATGGATCGCACCCCAGGCAGCTCAACACCGCTGCCGCCTGGCCTAACCGGTCGAGAACGATGGCGGTATTCAAGGTTGCGCCGCCCAGCCCGCTGGAAACGGCTTGCGCGTAAGCATCGTGGCCCGGCTCAGGCAGCCTGTCGATCGGCCAGACCGTATCGATGTTGATGTCCCCCAGGGTCAGCACTTCGCCGAATTTTTGGGATTTCAAGCCTGCTCCCGCTCGGCTGCGCGGATGGAGTCGATGAAAGCCTTGATCCGCCCCAGGTCTTTATCGACGTTGCTGCCGGGCACATTGGTGGAAGTATTGCTGTCCACCGCCCAGGGTTTGATCTCGCGCATGGCCGCGCCGACGTTTTCAGGGGTCAGGCCGCCCGCCATGATCACCGGGATATTTACACTCTCCACAATGCGTCTGCTGACGCTCCAATCGTGAATAAAACCGGTGGCTCCCACGCCCGGAAAATCAGGATGCTTTGTATCCAGCAGCAGAAGATCGCTCACCTGCGCAAATTCCCGGGCTATTGCGATACTGGATTCATTCTCGACCGGGATGGCTTTCATCAGGCGGGCTTTCCCGTCCAGCCGCCTGCGCAATTCGCGCATTGTCTCAACCGGCACCAGTTCGAGGTCGGAGGAAATGTGCACGATGTGGGGCTGCACAGCCGCCACCATGCGCAGAATTTCGTCAACATCCTTCGACATGGTCAGGGCGACCGCCGTGGCTTTGCCGGGCAGCGCCGCGACGATTGCGTGCGCTTCCTCGAAACTCAATTCCGCCGGCACTTCGTTGTATTTTCCGGCGACAAAGCCAATGTGGTCGACGCCCATGTCCACAGCGGCTGCAGCGGTTTTTGGGTCGGTGAAAGCGTAGATTTGTATGATCATCGTTAAATTGAAAACATCCTTTTATCTTTAATTTTCTTTCCTTTTTTTAAGTTTAACATTGAAACTCAAAGTCAAACAGTGCCTTGAGCAACAACGTGACAATTAATTACGAGTGAAATTATTTTCATTACATTTACTTGACAAAATAATCATCCCCCTCCATAATATATTGGTTGATAAAGGCAAACCCATTGAAAAGTGGGGACGCAAAGCTATGGGCCTAAATCCGATTGTGCGATATGGCTGCCAGGCCGCCGGCAGGAACCGGTACTGCTTAAGTCCGGTTTATTTTTTTAATGTTGGAGAAAACATTGAATTTCTTACCGGCCGACAGAAAAAAGAGGGAAAGACCCTTCTCCATACTGACAATTCTTCTGGCTTTGCAGGTTCTAGATCGGAAGAGCGTCGTGTAGGGAAAGAGTGTAGATCTCGGTGG
>CALGUJ010000350.1 GCA_937902055.1 uncultured Pelolinea sp. | reverse complement strand
AACGTGATCGTCAACGAGAATGGCAGCCATGGCGTCTACGTCGATAATCTGGATTCAATGGATGAAGATTCGGTGACGCTCAACCGGATCAAGACTCTGACAGCCAACGGCGGGAAGAGCATCCAGGTGCTGACCAAAGGAATGATCGCCTTAAGTTATGCGGTGGATTATGGCGATGGCATCTCTTTGGATAACACCGCATCCACGCATGCGTATGGCGTCACCATCCTGCGCTCGAAAGTGGACGGTGTGACCGGCGGCATTGGATTGGCCGTTTCCACCAATGGCGATGTGATCCTCGATAGCATGGTCGCCACCAATAGCAATGTCGGGGTTGAAATCCTCAATCTGACGGGCACTGACGCATCGGTAGCAGTTCTCAGCACCTACAGTGAGAACGTCTTCAGCAATAACACACAAACCGGCTTGATCATTTCCGCCAGCGGCAATGTCAGCCTTACGGGTATCACGGCGGCGGGCAACGGTGTTGACGGCGTTGAGGTCGATACTTCCGGACGGCTGGTTGTGAAAGATGTCACCCTGTATCGCAACGCCGGAATCGGGCTGAACGCGGTCGCCCTGGATGGAGTATCCGTAAGTTACCTGAACGCTACCAACAATGGCAGTTCCGCCAATGGCGACGGGGTCTATATTGAAGTTACGACCGGTTCGGATGTGACCATTTCCTACAGTGTTGTCAGCGGCAATTATGGGAATGGCATCGAGATTAACGGCGATTCCACCCCCACACTGACCAAAACATCCTATTTTGGCAACGATATCAACAATACCGGTGACAAAAACCTGATGATCTATTAGCTGAATTTGCCTTTCAGGCAATGAACCAAAGAAAAAAACCCGCTCCTTTCGATATCAGAGGGAGCGGGTTGCATTTTAATAAGCTACCGTATGCACCGCAATTCCCAGCGTGCCCGGGCCGACGTGCGTCCCGACAACCGGGCTCAATTCATAGATATCCAATTCAACGCAGTCCATGCGGCCGGAAAGTTCCTGTTTGATCATCTCGGCATCGGCAAGCGCCCGGGCGTGAATGACGCCGACCCTGGCCGGTTGACCGGCGGCTTTCGCGACTGCCAGGTCCATGATGCGCTGCACGGCTTTCTTCTTGGTGCGGACTTTTTCGAGCGCGTCGATTTTGCCCTCTTCGGTCAGGTAGAGAATAGGCTTGATGTCCAGAGCGCCTCCCAGAAAGCGCGACGCGCCCCCGATGCGGCCGCCTTTATAGAGATACTCCATGGTATCCACCATGAAGAAGATTCCCATGGTTTTAACGATCTTGTCCGCCAGGGAGATTATTTCCGCCGGGCTTTTACCTTGCGAGCGCGCGCCGACCAAAGCTTTCACAAGCAATGCCAGGCCGGCGGAAGTCGATTTGGAATCCACAACATGCAGGGGAAGATCGGAAAGGTGTTTTTGCGCCATTAAAGCGGAATCCACCGTTCCGCTGATGCCGGAGGAAATCAAAACGGCAATGATGGCATCGTTGGTTTTCGCCAGTTCCTTGATAATGACTTCAAATTCGCCATAAGTGGGTTGGGAAGTGGTGGGGATGGTCTTGGATTTACTTAACATGTCGTAAAACTGCGAGGGCGCAATGTTCACGCCATCGCGGTAATTGGTTCCATCCCAATGCAGATTCAATGGAATTACAGTGAGTTCGTTGTCCTTCACGAATGATGGCGGTAGATAGGCGGTGCTGTCGGTAATAATCGCGGTTTTGCTCATGATTGCTCCTTAAATCAAGATATGGATAAAATAGGGCTTACCAGAATTAACCACCGACAATTGAAAAAGTTGCTCGAAAAGAAGCTGGAAATTCGGCAAATTTGACACGATAATATTATGTACTCAATGAGGATTAGTGATGCTGCAAACGTATGAAAGCGGTGATCCGAGAGCATCCGCCATATTATTTCTGCATGCCGGCGGGTTGAGCGGAAAATCCTGGCTGCCGGTGATGGAAGCGCTGCCGGAATTCCACTGCCTGGCGCCGGACTTGCCCGAACAGGGCAGCAGCCGGGCTATTCCCTACAGCATAGCGGGCTGTGTCAGCGAAGTGACCAACGTGATCCGGAAAAAGGCGCCGGGACAAAAAGTCCATCTGGTTGCCTTATCCCTTGGCGGGCCGGTCGCTTTTGTGCTGGCAGGGAAGCACCCCGAACTGGTCGACCATATCCTGATCTCGGGCGGTTCCGGCCAAATTCCGCGCTGGATGGTGAACTTGGGGAAATCGACTTTATGGATGTACCGCTTGTTCAGCCGTGAATACCTGGTGCGTGCCACCTTGCGCGAACATGGCATTCCCGAACAACATACCGAACTGGTGCACGATGACCTGATCCAGGCGCTTGACCCGGCTTTTATGCGCCATTACATGGACGAAATGGCCGCCTGGCAATTGCCGGAGCGCATCGAACAACCACTGCTGTTGGCAGTTGGCGAGCGGGAACCCAAAGCTGCCCGGCAGTTTGCGCGCAACTACCTGAAAAAATACCCGCATGCGCGCGGGTTGATCGTTCCAGGCGCGCGGCATGCCTGGAGCCTGCAAAACCCGGCCTTGTTTGCCGACCTGGCGCGAGCCTGGATCAGCGGCCAGGCGCTGCCCCCTGAATTTAAACCCCTCCAAGTGAATTGATCCCGTCCGGAAAATTTGGCCTTTATGCTACAATCACCCTCTAACATGGGCAAGGAGGATGACAGGTGGCAGCAGAAAACCAGGATGCGGTAACATTCTATAGGACTGCGGGGCCGTTGACGGAGGTATCGCGTTATTCCGATCTGTTAAAAGACCTCCCGGATACCGTGGAAGAACTGGTGGGTGTGATAGATCGGAAGAGCACACGTCTGAACTCCAGTCACGAGTGGATATCT
>CALGUJ010000349.1 GCA_937902055.1 uncultured Pelolinea sp. | reverse complement strand
CGCCGAGGCGGCCGTCAGGGCCGGCTTGCAGGCTTATTTTGGTTATCCCATCACACCTCAAACCGAAGCCCTGGAATATCTTTCCGCCCGCATGCCCGAATTGGGGCGGGCTTTTCTACAGGCTGAAAGCGAGTTGGGCGCGATCAACATGGTTTACGGCGCCGCTTGCACCGGGGCGCGGGTGATGACCTCCACTTCCAGCCCGGGCACCAGCCTGATGATGGAAGGCTTATCATACATCGCCGCCACCGAAGTTCCCATGGTATTGGTGGATGTGGTGCGCGGAGGGCCAGGCTTGGGAACCATCCAGCCCTCACAGGGTGATTACAACCAAATCGTACACGGCGGCGGTCACGGGGATTATCACTGCATTGTCCTGGCGCCTTCCACAGTCCAGGAAGCAGTGGACCAGGTTTACGGAATCTTTGATCTGGCGGAAAAATACCGCAGCATCGGCGTGATCCTGCTGGACGGCACCATCGGCCAGATGATCGAACCCGCCGAGATGCCCCCCATGCGTGAATTACGCAAGGATATCCCAGATTGGGCGGTGCGCGGCGGTACGGGCAGCAATAAACGCGTGTTGACCTCGGTGCATCTCGTGCCTGAGGATATGGAAGTTCTCGATTTTCGCTTAATGAAGAAATGGCAGGAAGTCGAGAAAAACGAGGTGCGCTTTGCCGAATATTACATGGATGACGCCAAGATAGCCGTGGTTGGCTTTGGAACTTCCGGGCGTATTGCGCTTTCCGCAGTTCGCACAGCCCGCGCCATGGGTATCCCGGTTGGCTTAATCAGGCCGATCAGCTTGAGCCCGTTCCCGTACCAGGCGATCAAAGAAACCGCCGCGCAGGTCGATAATATTCTGGTGGTCGAAATGAATTCCGGCATGATGCTGGATGACGTGATGAAAGTTGTTAAAGACACGACCAACGTCGAGTTTTATGGCCGCATGGGCGGCATCATGCCTTTCCCGGATGAAATCCTGGGCGAGATCCAGCGGATTGCCTCCGGAACCACCCCCTCCGATGTCCATCCGCGCGATCGGTGGCTGAAACGCATGGAAAGCGTCGTTGATTTTTAAGGAGTAATGAATGGTTGCGATGGATTTGAGCGAAATGGAAGTCGTCTACCAGCATCCGCACGCGTTGGTGGATATGTATACGCATTTTTGCCCCGGCTGCACGCATGGCGTGGCTCACCGCCTGGTGGCGGAAGTGTTGGATGAAATGGCTTTGACCGAACGAACCATTGGTGTAGCATCCGTTGGATGTTCAGTTTTTTCATATAACTACCTTGATATCGATTTTGTCCAGGCGCCGCATGGGCGCGCCCCCGCCATGGCCACCGGCGTGAAACGTGTGCTTCCGGACCACATCGTCCTGACCTATCAGGGAGATGGCGACATGATCTCGATCGGCGCAGGTGAAATCGTAGCGGCCGCCGGCCGCGGTGAGAACATCACCGTGATCTTCATCAATAACGCAAACTACGGCATGACTGGGGGACAGATGGCCCCCACAACACTGCCCGGCATGAAAACATCATCCTCGCCCAACGGGCGAGACGTGGAACAGGCAGGTTATCCCATCCTGGCTTGCGAATTGCTTTCCACCCAGCAGGGCGCCAGTTACATCGCGCGCCGCAGCCTGCATGACCCCAAGAATATCCGCATGGCCAAAAAAGCCATCCGCCTGGCTTTCGAAACCCAGGTACGCGGTTTGGGTTTCTCCATGGTGGAACTGCTTTCCACCTGCCCCACCAACTGGCATATGGCTCCCGCCAATGCCGTCAAGTGGCTGGAAGAGAAGATGCTCCCCTATTATCCCCTGGGAGATTACAAAGTCCATCCAACTATCGGTGAACTCAAGGTTTAGGAGAAAAGCATGCAAAACGAAACAATCATTGCCGGATTTGGCGGCCAGGGTGTGCTGTTTTTGGGAAAGGTCATGGCTTACGCAGCCCTGTTCGAAGATCTTAAGGTCACCTGGTTCCCTTCTTATGGTCCTGAAATGCGCGGCGGCACAGCCAACTGCACGGTAGTGATTTCAGATGAGGAGATCGGGTCGCCTCAGGTCAAGAATCCCAAAGCGATCGTGGTCATGAATAGGCCTTCCCTGGATAAATACGAGCACATGGTTGCGCCAGACGGCTACCTGGTGATCAACACATCCATGGTCAACCGCAAGGCTACCCGCACCGATATTCACGTGCTTGAAATTCCCTCGGTTGAGCTGGCTGAAGAATTGGGCGATAAACGCCTGGCCAACACCATCATTTTGGGCGCGTTAAACGAAAAAGCCAAATTCTTAAAAAAAGAAAGCCTGATCAAAGGGCTTGAGAAAAGTCTTTCGCATGGCAAAAAGGACCTTCTTGAGATCAACAAAAAAGCCATGGAGAAAGGCGCCGTTTATATCACCACACAATAACCACTGCCTGCAGCCCGGTGCCCTGCTTGCCTAAGGTTTTAATTTATGGTAATATACGGAAACAATTTAATTTCATCATAACAAGGTGACTATATAATCGCTCCTTGAGGAGTGGTTTTTTTATCCGCAGACCCGTTATCCACGGGTTGCGTTTTAAGGATTACATTTCACACGAAAGAGGTAGGGAATATGGCAAATACTTTCCTGACACAAGAGGGATTCGATAAACTACAAGAAGAATTGAACTACCTGCGAAAAGATAAGCGGCAGGAAGTTGCCGACCGTTTACGCGAAGCATCGGATGGCGAGGACCTGATCGAAAATGCCGAATACGAAGCCGCCAAGAATGAACAGGCTTTTGTGGAAGGCCGCATCAAAGAACTTGAGATCCTTCTGGCAACCGCCAAGATCATCGAAGACAAAGGCGATAGCGACAGCATCCAGGTTGGTTCAACCGTCACCATTCAGGAAGTCGGCACGGATGAAAAAGAAACATTCACCATCGTCGGCGCCGCTGAAGCACAGCCAAGCGAAGGCCGTATTTCCAACGAATCGCCGCTCGGCCGCGCCCTTTTGAATCATCGAAAAGGCGAAGAAGTCGTCGTTAAAGCCCCGGATGGGGATTATCAAGTTAAAATTATGAAAGTTTCATAAAACAATAAAACTCCCATCGCCCCGCCCGGGTGAGATGGGCGGGGTTTTTTTGTTCAGGATAAAGACATGGAATTAAACGAACTCGAAAAGATCAGAGCAGAAAAAATCAACGCAATGCGTTCGCAGGGCATCGAGCCCTACCCCACGCGCAGCGAGGTGGACCATTCCATTCGGCAGGCGCTGGAAGCTTTTACCAGGTTTGAAACCGATCATCAGGATGAGCCGTATGCAGAGACCTTTATTTTAGGCGGCCGCGTCCGATCCATCCGCAGCATGGGCAAGCTGGCCTTTGCCCACATCGAAGACGGCAGCGGGCGCATCCAGATCATGCTGCGTCTGAACGAATTGGGCGAAGAAGCGCTGGCTCAATTCAAGGATTATTTCGACCTGGGAGATTTCATTCAAGCCGGCGGCACTCTAATGCGCTCGCGCACCGGCGAGGTCACTTTACTGGTTTCAACCTTCAAAATGCTTGCCAAGGCCGTCAGCCCGCTCCCGGCGGCCAAGGACGAAGAAGTGGATGGGCAGATCATCCGCCACGCCACCCTCAGCGATCCCGAAACGCGCTTTCGCCAACGCTATGCCGACCTGGCGATCAACGAGGAAGTCCGTGAAATTTTCCGCGTGCGCTCGGCGGTGGTGCGCTCCTTGCAGCGTTTCATGGACAGCCATGGGTTCATCGAAGTGGAAACCCCCATCCTGCAGCCCATTTACGGCGGCGCCGCAGCCCAACCTTTCACAACGCACCACAATCAATTGCACCAGGATCTTTACCTGCGCATCTCCTTTGAGCTGTATCTCAAACGCCTGCTGGTGGGCGGCCTGGATCGGGTTTACGAAATCGGCCGCGATTTCCGCAACGAAGGCGTTTCGTTCAAGCACAATCCAGAATTCACCCAGCTTGAGTTTTACTGGGCGTACGCCGACTATCTGAAGGTGATG
>CALGUJ010000348.1 GCA_937902055.1 uncultured Pelolinea sp. | reverse complement strand
CACCTCAGGTTAGCGGCTTTTTAGAGGGCGAACCGGCTTTGCGGGGGTATTTCGTAGGAGAGGGTTTACGCTTGCCGATCTTCACCAATGCGCGTTTTTCTTTTATATAGGGTAACTCAAATTCATCCACCTGAAGCAATTCGCCTCCCAGAAGCGCGATCGCGCCGGCGGCCTGATCCAGTTCCGATCGGGCACCGGAGCCTTTCTGCGCCAGCACGCCGCCGCCGATACGCACGAGCGGTAACAGGTATTCGGCCAGCACCGGCATGGGCGCCACTGCGCGCGCCACCGCCCAATCGTATTTTTCCCGATGGGCTTTATCCTGCCCGAGGTCTTCAGCGCGGGCGTGCAGCACCCTTGTATTGTCCAGATTAAGCTGCTTCACTACTTCCGAACAGAAATCCGCTTTCTTGCCGACCGATTCCACCAGCGTCAACCGGAAATCCGGCCGCAGGATCTTGAGGGGAATGCCCGGAAAACCCGCGCCGCAGCCCACGTCGATGATGGAAGCGGAAGTGTCCTTGATCACCCGCAGGCAGGTCAGGGAATCATAAAAATGCTTCAAGCGGATACTTTCGGGATCGGTGATGGCGGTCAGGTTGAATTTCTGATTCCATTCCATCAACAACTCTTCGAAGTGTGTAAAAAGCTGAAACTGATCAGTGTCTATTTCAATGTTCAAGCCAGTTTGAACCAAATTAATAAAATCTTGCATAACAGAAATTATACCGATATCCACCGCAGCTTGAGGCGATTTCCTCAAGATCAGCAAGCGGCAGCTCATTAAATGGGTTGGCCGGCAGGTTGTTTACATCCTTGGGGAGGATTCCAATAAATCGTTATAATGAGTCGATCACAACAGCGTGAAAGGTAATCAGATTCAATGATTAAAGCGGTCATCTTTGACATGGGCGGCGTTATTTTACGAACAGTCGACCCCACCAAACGCGATGCCATGGCTGAACGGTTGGGTGTTACACGCTCCGAACTGGAGGAAGTCGTTTTCCAAAGCGGAACATCCCTACAATCCGAGCTCGGACAGCTCTCCGAAGCCGGGCATTGGGAGGCTGTACTGGCGCATTTCAATCAACCGGCTGAGCGTTATCAGGATTGGTACGGAGAGTTCTTTTCCGGCGATATGATCGACCGGGAATTGATGACATTTATCAGCAGCTTGAAGCTTAAGGTGAAAGTGGGATTATTGAGCAATGCCTGGGAACATGCACGCGAGAATCTCACCAGTAAACACGATTTCATCAATATTTTCGATGTCTCCATCTTTTCTTCCGAGGTGGGTTTGCGTAAACCTGATCAACGCATCTTCAACCTGATCCTGCAGCGATTGGGTGTCGCCGCCGGCGAGGCGGTCTTCGTGGACGATTTCCGGGCGAACATCGATAGCGCGGCAGCCCTCGGATTAAAAACCGTGTGGTACCAGGATAGAGATAGCGCGATCAAAAAAATAACCCGGCTTTTAAACACTTAGCCATTCCTATGGTATACTGGCAATCTGCACGATTTGCTTGACATGCATCGTGCTCTTGGGTAGAATTTCCCTGCCCATCAGAAAGGGCCTGTAGCGCAGTTGGGAGCGCGCGTCAATCGCACTGACGAGGTCGAGGGTTCGAATCCCTCCAGGTCCACTGGGTACAATCCGGGCCCATAGCGCAGTTGGGAGCGCGTCTCAATGGCATTGAGAAGGTCGAGAGTTCGAATCTCTCTGGGTCCACTGAAGAAAAGCTGTAAAAGGAGTAGTAGGCTATCCAGCAGCGAACCGGGAAAGAGAGGTGCAAGCCCGGTAAGGGTGTCACTGGAGCACCGCAAGCCGAACTCGCCTTTTATGCCCTGCGGGACAGGCTGGCGCAGTGAAAACCAAGTAGCCGCGCCCGGGAAAGCCCGTTACAGCGAACTGAGGTGGCCTGTTTATTGGGCAACCAGGGTGGTACCGCGGAGAATTCCTTCGTCCCTGAGGACGAAGGTTTTTTTATTAATCAATTCGGAAGGATGAAGAATGGCTGAACCAATTGAACGATATATTCCGGCAAATATAGAGACCAAATGGCAGAAGAAATGGGAGGCTGACGGGCTCTACCACTCCGACATCGACAAGAGCAAGAAGAAGTACTATGCCCTCACCATGCTTCCGTACCCTTCCGGAAACCTGCATATTGGCCATTGGTACGCCATGACGCCCTCCGACGCGCATGCACGTTTCATGCGCATGCAAGGCTATAACGTGATGTTCCCGATGGGGTTCGACGCGTTCGGCCTGCCAGCGGAAAATGCCGCCATCCAGCGCAACATCCATCCAAAAGAATGGACTTACGACAACATTGCCAACATGCGCAAGCAATTACGCAGCATGGGCGCCATGTTCGATTGGCGGCGCGAAGCCGTTTCTGCCGATCCCGAATATTATCGCTGGACGCAGTGGTTTTTCGTGCAGCTTTTCAAAAACGATCTGGCGTACCGCAAAATGTCGCCGGTGGACTGGTGCCCTAAATGCAATACCACGCTGGCGCGCGAGCAGGTTTGGGGTGAAGACCGCCATTGCGAACGCTGCCATACACCCGTCATCAAAAAGGATTTAAACCAATGGTTTTTCCGCATCACCAAGTATGCCGATGAATTGCTGGATTTCTCGACCATCGATTGGCCTGAACCGGTACGCATCCTGCAAACCAACTGGATCGGTAAATCCGAGGGCGCTTCCGTGGTCTTTAGGACCGAACAGGGCGATTCTTTGGAAGTGTTCACCACGCGCCCGGACACGCTGTGGGGAGTAACCTTTATGGTGCTGGCGCCCGAACATCCATTGGTCAAGAAACTGACCACGCCGGACAATAAAGCCAAAGTGGAAGCCTACGTGCAGGAATCCGTGCGGCAGACAGAAATTCAGCGCGAAGCGACCGATAAGGAAAAATCCGGCGTCTTCACCGGCGGGTATGCGATCAACCCCGTCAACGGTGAACGCGTTCCTGTCTGGGTAGCGGATTATGTTCTGATGACTTACGGCACCGGCGCCATCATGGGCGTTCCGGCGCACGATCAACGCGATTTCGATTTTGCCCGCAAGTTCGGATTGGATGTGCGCGTAGTCATTCAACCGAAGGATATGGAAGAGCTGGACGGAGCCAGCATGGCACAAGCCGTGCCGGCTGAAGGCACCATGGTCAATTCCGGCCCGCTGACCGGCACCCCCGGCGACGAAGCCATTCATAAAGCCATCCAATTAATCGAGGAAAAGGGATTCGGCAAAGGGGCGGTAACATACCGCATCCGCGAC
>CALGUJ010000347.1 GCA_937902055.1 uncultured Pelolinea sp. | reverse complement strand
AGGCTTTCACCGGTGGACAGCCACAAAGGCGATTGCGCCCTGTTTGTGGTCGATGGACCGGTGACGGTGTATCTGCCTGAAACGCAGGAAGCATTCATTGTGAACGAGGAAGATACCATGTTCATCCCGGAGGGCGTCGCTTACCGGCTGATGAATTTCAGCGCCAAGCCGATCAAAGCCATCTTCATGATCGCGCCAGATTTGTAGAGCGGCGGCTGTTCACAGGTAGAATAATCGGTATCCATGCAAGATACGCGCTGCGAAGGGTTGAGATCCCGGCTGGTTCGAACAATACCGGGATTTCCACCCTCACGCAAAAAAACTGATATGACAAACAAACCGGTTACAGGAATTTGACTGATGAAAAAAGAAAAAAGAGTTTTATTGAAGTGTCCATTTGACGGCGGATTCATTCAACCGAAAATTTGTTTTTCCTGCGGAAATCCGGCGGCGGAAAAAAAGTGGCAAGTCACTTCAATGAACCGCCTGAAGAATCGGAAATTCATCATCAATTTTCCCATTTGCGACGCCTGCGCCGAAGCAAAAAATCAATATATCAATATCCTCCCCGTCAACATCATCGCGGTTTTTGTGGTCTTCCTATCCATATTTTCTTTATTGAATCCCTCGTCTTCGTTACCGCAGCCTCTGTTTTACGCCGGGGGCGCGATCTGGATCGTGGGTGTATTGGCATACATCTTTTGGATGAACCGCAAAGCAAAAATACAAAACAGCGCGGAAGTTAAAGCGCGCGTTCATGACCTGCAACATGCGGTTATTTTCGAGAAGATTTCCCTACCGCGAAAACAGGCAATTGGGGAAGTGCTCGTCCGCTTTCGCAATCAGAAATTCGCCCGTGAATTTAAGCAATTGAATAAAGGCCGCGAAATTCAATAAATGGTATTCCTATCAGGAATATCTGGAACAGAATTGTAAAGAACAACCAAATCCATATTTCTTAGTATGATGAAATTAGGACACATAAATTCAGACCGATAACACAATCTGAATTATTTACTTTTGAACCTTATTCCTACCGCTATTTTTTGCCAAATATAGGTTTCGATCCGCGATTTCAATCAAGTTGTCGCTATTACCGCCTTTATATTCAGCAGCTCCACCACTGATTGTCAACTTAAGAGAAAGATAAAAATCGAATTTGGCGACCCCGGCGCGAATCCTCTCGGCAACATTGACCGCTTCCTTAACTGGGCAATCCGGCAGGATGACCAGAAATTCCTCTCCGCCGTAACGCCCGACGATGTCGATCTCCCGCACTGATTTTCTGAGCAGGTCCGCTACCTGGATAAGGACCTGGTCACCCACTTGGTGTCCGTGCGTATCATTCACCTGTTTGAAATGGTCCAGATCCAGCATCACCACCGACAAAGGGCTTTTCGTGCGATTCCGGCGCTTGATCTCAAAATCCAGTTTTTCCATTAACGCGCGGCGATTATAAAGATCGGTGAGGTAATCGCGCATGCTCATTTCTTCCAAGCGGCGGTTTTTTGCTTCCAACAATTCTTCCATGCGTTTCTGTTCGGAAACATCGAAAACGATCCCCGAAACCAGTTCCGGTTTGCCATTTTTGTCGCGTTTCGTCACCTTTCCGCGGTCATAAAACCAAAGCCAATGATTATTCCTGGTTTTGATGCGATAGGTGGTTTCGTAAGCTGGGGTTTCTCCATAAAGGTGCCGGCGCATGTTATCCATCACGCGTTCGTAATCATCCCGATGGATTTTGCCGGTGAAAAATTCAAAACCTACTTTTGGGGGTATTTCGTCTTTTGAATACCCCAGGGCCAACACTTTGGCGTGGTTATAAACGACCCGGTTGCTTTTCACGTACCAATGCCAGTGGCCTAAATTGCCAACCCAGGGAAACTGCAATAATTCATTGTTTTCTTTTTCTTTGTTGATGGCTTCAAGGAGAACTTCCAATTCATTGACCTTGCCGATCAAATCCTGCCTGGAAAGTCCGTCCAGCGTGATCATAAGCCCTCGTTTCTATATTTTTGTTTTACCCTTTACACCATTGTAGACAAGAATCTTTTAATTTTCAATACATGCATGGATAGATTGTATTTCAATCTCGGACAGTTTATATCCGGGTTATTCGTGATCAGGTCGCCCAGGAATTGGGATGGCACAACCGGCGCCGAAAAAGGATGGATCCCTGCCAAACAAAAACTCCCCTTGGGGAGTTTTTGTTATATTTTATCTCTCAAATTCCACCTGCCACTCGGGGCCGAAATCCACCTGGTATTGTTGGCAGAAGCTGCCCTGGTTGACCGCCAGGGCGATGCGCATCAGCTCGTTGTTGTAGATAACCGGTTCGTCCCTTTGCGCGTAGCCGAAGGACTGGTGAAAGAGCACTTTTTGATCGAAGACAACTTTGCCCGCGTAGCGAATGACGGTGCGCAAGCGATCGCCGTAATTGAAGCCTGCCTGCGCGAACAGTTCGCGCGGGATGTTGGTCCACAGGTTGCCGAAATTGGGATCGTTGATCTCGAAAATGCCACTCACTTTGCCATCCGCCAGCGCCGGCTCGAGGATGGGGAAGGCTACGATTTCGCTGACCGGATATTCCGGGCCGACCTGCTCGAATGAGATAATGCCGCTGGCCAGGCGCGCCGCGCAGTAACCAAACAAATCGCGCCCGTGGAACACGCTGACGCCTTCGGTGTTCTTCCCTCCCAGGCGGTTGATGCTTTGATCAATCTCGCGCACCTGGCGGATGCCGACCCACTGCTTGAGGTGGGTGAGCGAGCCGTTATCCGGGCTGACCACGGTGTAGCCGTCGGCGGTCAGCACCACACAAGGCTTGCGCGGCGTGCCCACGCCCGGGTCGACCACCGACACGAAGATGGTGCCGGCCGGCCAAAAGCGCATGGACTGGTACAGCCGGTAGGACGCGCTCCAAATATCATACTGGGGAATCTCGTGCGTGCCGTCCATGATTTCCAGTTCGCGGTCCACGCTTTTCACCACGCCGTACATGGCGCACACCGCCCCTTCTTTATAGGTGAAATCGGTTTGAAAAACCAGGATCGGTTTCATGTGAATTGCTCCTAGAGGAATGGATTGTAAAAACGGCTGTGGTTGATGAAGGCGGATACCGCCAGCGACCCGGCAAAGATCAAACCTGAGAGGACAATGGCAAAGTAATCCGCGCGGGTGAATTTCTTATACGTATACCAACTGCGGGTCTTGCTCTTGCCGAAGCCGCGTAAATCCATGGCGTTGCTGATCAGCTCGATCCTGTCCAGCGAGCTGAAGATCAGGGGAATGATGATCAGCAGAGCGTTCTTGAAACGGTCCATGAACTTGGCCTTGTGCGAAAGGTCCAGGCCGCGCGCCTGCTGCGCCAGGCTGATATCGCGGTAGTCGCGTTGGATGTCCGGGAAGTA
>CALGUJ010000346.1 GCA_937902055.1 uncultured Pelolinea sp. | reverse complement strand
GCTGCCGGAACTCTGCCGTAAAGTGGAAGTCTATTTGAACGATAATGAATCTCAGGGCCGCGGCCCCAACCTGATCGATTACGATCTGGCGCGTCAGGAGGGGCTGATCACGCGTTTCAACCCGATTCCCGAGTACCACGCCCACCTGCGTAAATTGATCGATTTCGACGTGATCGCGGAGAATCCACAGTATATCGTGGTGGATTCGATGTACGGAGCCGGGCGCGGCGTGATCCGCGGCTTGCTGGAAGGCACTGGCTGCGAGATCCACGAGATCCGCAATGAAATGAATCCCGGCTTCGGTGGCGTGCACCCCGAACCGATCGGCCAGTACCTGAACGCGCTTTCCGGCGCGATCTGCATGGGCAAGGGCAGCCTGGGGCTGGCCACCGACGGCGACGCCGACCGCATCGGCGCGATGGATGAACGCGGCGTGTTTGTCGACCCGCACAAGATCATCTCGTTATCTCTGCGCTATCTGGCTGAAAAACGCAAGCAAAGCGGTTCCGTGGTGCGCACGGTTTCCACCACCCGCATGGTCGACCTGTTGGCTGCGCGTTACGGGCTGGAAGTGCACGAAACGCCGGTTGGTTTCAACCACATTGCCGATTACATGTTGAAGGAAAAGGTTCTGATCGGCGGCGAGGAATCCGGCGGCATCTCCTTCCTGGGTCACATACCCGAGGGCGACGGCATTATCATGGGCTTGCTGCTGACCGAGATCGTGGCCGAATCCGGCACGACCCTTTCCGAACTGGTGAGCGACTTATTGGCCGAAGTCGGCCCGGCGGTTTACGCGCGCCGCGACCAACGCCTCAACCGCCCGGTGGCTAAAGAGAAAATGGTGGAATACCTGATCAACAATGCGCCCAAGGAAATCGGCGGGGTCAAGGTTGACCAGGTCTCGACTAAAGACGGCGTCAAATATATCCTGGACGATAATTCCTGGCTGCTCATCCGGCCTTCCGGCACCGAACCCGTGCTGCGGGTTTACGCCGAAGGGCGCACGGACGAGATGCTGCGGGCTTTGCTGGCCTACGGCGAATCGGTAGCCACCAACGTGGTTTAGAAATGAGACTCCCGCTTGATCAGCGGGAGTTTTTTTGCCCGATTTTCCGGTAGAACGCTTGGATGACTTCCAGGAATTCCTGCGGTAGCCGGCTGCGGGCTTCCGCCACCATCCATTGCGGTATTTCCTTGTAATACGCTTCCGCCAGCGAACCTGCAATGCAAGCCAGCGTATCGGCATCGCCGCCCAGCGAGATGGCATTGCGAATCGCGCTTTCAAAATCTTTTGATTCCAGAAAAGCGATGAAAGCCGGCGGTACGGTTCCCTGGCAAGAAATGTCGAAGCGGTAAGCAGGCCGCAAATCATCCAGAGAATGATTCAGGTTATACCCGAACCAGCGGAATATTTCGTCCCGGATGTAGGGCTTACTGCTGCCCTGCCTGGCAAGGTAAATACCATAAGAGACCGCCTGCGAGCCTTTGATCCCTTCGCTGTGGTTGTGGGTAACGCTGGCGCATTTGCGCGCGATTTGCAGGATGGAAGTCACGTCATTAAAATAAAAGCCGATTGGGCTGGTGCGCGCGGCGCAGCCGTTTCCCCACGAACGATAGGGCTCTGTCGTATCCGACTGCATCCATTGATAAAAGGAACCGCCATATCCGGCGTCCGGGTAACGCCGCGCGTAAGACCGCAGCGTTTTTGAAAAATCGAGGCCATGAAGCAGCGCATCCGCCACCGCCACAGTCAAAACCGTGTCGTCAGTGAAACTCGACCGTTCGCCAAATAAAGGGAAGTCCATTCCTTTAAAACCCAGATATTTAAAAGGCGAACCGATAATGTCCCCAATGATTGCTCCCAACATGTTTTCCCCACTCCCAACTACAGATAATCAATTTAAAATAAACAGAGAATAATCCTCTCCCTTATCGACCATTATCCCATATTTTCTCAAAAACGAATTTGGATAAGGTTTTCTTTCATCGACGATAAAATAACGGCAATTTTCCGGGCCCTTTGTGAAGATGTCCTCTTCATGAGTCGGTTTATAAATGGCCACGATATCCGCATACCAGGCGATCCAGTACGGATTGTTGCTGTAGACACAATCAAGATCATATTGCTGCAAAACCGCCACCGCCTCTGCTGAAGGCGGCCGGGCGCGGTTGTCGCGCTCGGGTCTTCTGGGATGGACTACCGTGAAACACGCAGCACAAAAAATGAAAAGCAAAAGGATCAGCATGTTTTGGCTGGCTCCCCGAGCGGGTTCCCACCTTTTCAGGATGATGCTGATTATCCATTCAAACACACCCAAATAACCGAATATTGAGGCCAGGAAGAAAAGCGGTACGTAGACGCGGTCCAATTGCAGGTAAAGGGAGAAAACAACAATATGCGTGATTAATGACAACAGGATGAGAAGCAGCAGCCTGCGTTCATTTTTAAACCGCAGGAAGAAGAACGGAATGCCAATCCAGCCCAACCAGTATTCCGGCTGCGAAGCAAAGATGAATGGTTTTACCACCTCCTCCAGGAATTTGTGGTAAAGGCTCGACAGCAAAGCTCTGGTTATCGGAAACAGCGGCTGCGCGATTGAAAAGTTGTTGTAAAGTTCATTGTGGTCGGCTGTGGCGTTTTTATAGAGTTCGAACAATTGTTGGTAGCTGAACATAACTTTGCCGGTCAGAATCATATTGCGCACCAGGAAAGGCGCCAGAATGAAAACAAAAGCGCCGGAAAAAATCAGGGTAACGCGCAGCTTCTCCTTGAAAGTCTCTTTCCCGATTGCCAGATAGATCCAAATGAAAGGGGCAAAGACAACCATATTCGGCCGGCAGAGGTAAAGGACAGCCTGAAGGGCCCCCGCCAAAGCCGGTGCTTTACCATGCGAGACAACCAGGATGAGCAGCAGCAGGACTGTGATGGTCGGAATTTCATAAGCATCCGACAGGGCATAGCGGAAATAATCTTCAATGATGAAACTTACGAAAATTGCTGCCAAAGCTGCCAGCCAGTTCCGGATTTGATGCGGTATATCGGAATCTTTTTTTCGGGCAAGCAAATTAAGCGCAATCAGAAAAATCAGCATGCCGTTTATGAGAAACAGGAATCCGTTGAAAATCTTGATGGTGGCCGCGGATTGCGGGGCAAACAAAAACAGGAACGCATACAGCAAAATGATGAAAGGGTAACGAATGTAATCGGGATGGTTCTCTAAATAGGGAAAATAGGCATAACTGGCCGGGGTGACGTATTTGGTGGTGAAAAAATTGCCGTTGACCGTATTGCGGGCGATCTGGGCTGTGTCTTCGGACATGATGTTGTCAAACGTGGTCAGGGCAGTCGCGCGCTTGGTCAGCGCGAAGGCAGTTAGATACCCTGCCAGCAGGATCAGGATCATGGCAATGAATATCTTCCAATTGATCTTCATGCGAATAAACTGATACTAGCCTGAAAAACAGGCAAGTCAATAAACATCAGGTTTCATAGTATTAAACGGATGCAGGCTGCTACTCACCCGCTGTTTGCGTAGCCTGAAAATCCGCCACGCTGGTTAGCTGCGCGGCAATGGTGGCAGTGCGCTCCAGTTCGACGTCGGGCGTTGCTGTTGGATCAGACTCCTCAATCGCCTGGGTGGGTTCTTCCGCGGCGGGCAAATCAGGCGCGGAATTGGCATTGATGGTTTGAATGGCGCGCACCCTGGCTTCGGCTTCCAGGTCAGCCAGGTATTGCGTTACGTATAAAAAACCAAAAAAGAAGAGAACGAGGAGGGTGACGATCAGCAAGAAGCGCGTGAGACATCCTCTGGATTTTTTCTTCCTTCTGGCGGCGATGTCCTCTTCCAGAATCTCATCCAGTGTGCTGTTGTTGTTTTTATTATTTTCCATCGTTCCCTCAGATCGTTATTCAGCTTAAGCTAATTTTACCGGCTTTTTGGGTCAAAGCGGATAAAACCGTCCGGCAAATCGGAAGATTGGCCGTCCGGGTTTTCCGCAGCATCTGCAATTTCTTCAATTTTCGCTTCAGCAGTTTTCGTTTGCACCGGCGGCATGAGGGGCGGCGCGGGATCCGGCAGCGGTTGAGCAGCCGGAATTTCTTTTTCAACCGGCTTGAACGTTTCTTCCGGTTCTTTGCGGCGGGTTTCTTTTTTACGGGAAGGAAGCGATGGCTCGGAAGATTCGGAAGGAGCGGAATTGCCGAAAAGCGCCTGCTGCTGCCATTGATCGCGCGCTTCCAGCTCTTCGCGATCCTTTTGCTCTTTCTCGCGGATGCGCTTGAGCCAGTCCGGGATATCCTCAACCGACCCTTGCGGCGGCGCGGGTTTAACCGCTGGTGGTCTCTCGATCAGTTCAGGCGGTTGATTGCCTGCTCCCTCGCTGCCGTGCGGTTCATCCCCTGCGTTTTCGTTCAATAATGATTGGCAATACCAACACTTGGTTGCTTCCGGCAGGTTGGGCCGCCCGCAAT
>CALGUJ010000345.1 GCA_937902055.1 uncultured Pelolinea sp. | reverse complement strand
CTGGTGCTGAAGTAGATTGTCCCGTCCGGCCCCGCGGTCACTTCCCGCACCCGCCCGACGTCCTCGATCAGCCACTCCACTTTCTCGATCGTGTTCGGGTCATTGGCCGCCAGGCTGATCAGCGCCAGGCCTTCGCCGCGCAGGGCGCCCAGTAGCAGCTTGCCCTGGAACATCGGCAATATCCCGGAAGAATAGAAGAGGATGGCAGCCGGGGCGATGGCTGGAGTGAATTGCATCAACGGGCTCTGCGTACCCGTCAGGCTTTCGTCGTGCGAAACCAGCGGCCACCCGTAATTGTTGCCGGCTTCAATGTGGTTGATCTCGTCACCGCCAGCGGGTCCGTCGTTCCCCGACGGGCCATGCTCGCTCTCGTAGAAAACGCCGGTCGCGGCATCCCAGGTGATGCCCTGCGGGTTGCGGTGGCCGTAAGAATACACCGGCGAGCCGCTGAAGGGGTTGTCTTGCGGGATGCTGCCATCAGCATTGACGCGCAGGATCTTGCCCGCCAGGCTGTTCAAACCCTGCGCGGCCTGCGGCTGGCGCGCGTCGCCGCTGGTAATGTAGAGTTTGCCATCCGGGCCGAACGCCAGCCGGCAGCCGGCATGATATTTCGCCGAAGGAATATTGTCCACCACGACTGAGTCTGGGCGGATCTCGTTCCCGGCGTCGACCATGCGCACAACGCGGTTGAACATGCCGGACTGATCCTGGCTGGTGTAGCAGGCATAAATGAGCCGGTTTGCATCGTAATTGGGGTCCACCGCCAATCCCATCAGCCCGCTCTCTTCGATGTTGACCACATCGGGAAATGAGTAAAGCGCCTTCGGGTTGAGTTCGCCGTCCACGATCTCGCGGATGCGCCCGGGCCGCTCGGAAACCAGCATGCGCTCCGTGCTGGTAAAGATGATGCTCCACGGGACTTCCAACCCTTCCGCGACGACCTCGTTTTTCCATCCAACCGGGGCCGGCTGCGTCGTCAACGTTGGTGAAAGTTCTGTTTTTATCGTGGCAGGTGTATACGTGGCGCTTGAAAAATTGGCCGCGCTCAATGCCGCCGGCTGGCAGGCGCTTATAACTATCGCCGCCAAAATTCCTAAAGGTAGGATTTTCCGAATCATTTTTTTCTCCCGGATTTAACATTAACAATAATTCCATTGAACGTGAGTTAACGATCCGTTAGAATCGGCCCTAAGTACTTCGTTATATCCTGTTGTAAAATATATCTACTTACTATTCATCACAATTTCAAATCCAGGAGGAAATATGGCTTTAGTCGATCAGATTAGGGATTACGCGAGGACCATTCCCGCGGAGTTCAAGGAGAAAAAGGGTTCCGGGGAAATCAACTTCGTGGTGGCGGAACGCAAAGCGTTCCTCTCCAAAGAAAAGCTCACCTACCAGGCCAAATTCCGCGTGGATGACGACGCCAAAATTGTCAAATTCACCGAAATGTTAAAGGAAAGCTCCTCCGGCATGGAGAATGCCGGCATGAGTTTTAAAACTGAGAGCTTTAAAACCGGCAAAGGCGGCCAATTGGAGAGCCTGATCGAGCAGCAAGCCGACCAGTTCGGAAAGAAATATCAGTACCAGTTTGACTTTAAAACCGTGCGCGGCAAGGTCGAAGCGCTGGCTAAAGCCGCCGGCTACGACTTCCAGTATCAGGTCACCGCCAAAGGTCTGTAGGTCTTCTTTGTAAAAAAGGAGTTGCGAAGAAAAACCGCAGCTCCTTTTCCTTTTCAGAAAGTTCTAAACAATCCGCTGTCGGTTGCGCTGCACGCGCAGGCTGATGGCTTTGCCGATCTCCACGATGAACAGCAGTGAAAAAGCTACGCCCAGGATATACGACCATTCGACCAGGGAAAGCGGAACGATGCCCAGCGCATTCCGGATCGGTTTGAGCAGGAACGCAATCACCGCGGTCAGCAATCCGGCCGCCACCGACCAGATAAGCGGTTTGTTCCGCGTAAGCGGTCCGCTCTTAAAGATCGGTTTGCGCATGCTGCGGTAAGCGAATATGTAGATCATCGAATTGATGGCAAAGCTGGCGAATGCGATGCTCTGCCCCTCGGCCGGGTCATGATGGATGGTGTAGAAGTGCCCGAACATGGCCAGGGCGAAAATGGCGCTGGAAACACTAATGATGCCGATCAGCGTGCCGCCCAGCCTGGTCAAAATGGGCTCCTTGAGCGACTTGGGAGGCTCGCTCATGATGCCGTCCTCCTTCGGTTCAAAGCCCAACACGATGTCCGACGGGCCGTCGCAGATCAGGTGGATCCACAGGATCTGGGCCACCGCCAGTGGAGCCGGCCAGTTGAACAACATGGCTGTAAAGATGGTCAGAACTTCCGCGAAGGAGTTGGATAGCGTGTATGCCACAACCTTGCGGATATTTTCAAAAATAGTGCGGCCTTCCTCGATGGCAGCCACAATGGTCTTGAAGTTGCTGTCCATCAGGATCAGGTCGGCAGTCTCCTTGGCCACGTCGGTGGCCTCGTTGACCACCACGCCGATGTTGGCTCGCTGCAGCGCGGGAGCGTCGTTCACGCCGTCGCCGATCATGGCGGCCACCTTGCCGTTTTCCTGTAGGGCTTTCACGATGCGCAATTTGTCGTTCGGCCGGATGCGCGAGAACACGGCAATCTCACCTACCTTGCGGCGTAGTTCTTCGTCGCTTAATTTCTGTAATTCCTCGCCCTCGATGATGGCATCGCCGGCTTTCATCAAGCCGATGTTCATGGCCACCCGCTCCGCCGTCAGGCGGTAATCGCCGGTGATCATTTTTACTTCGATACCGGCCTGGTGCGCCACCTGGATGGCGTGCATCACGCCCTCGCGCACCGGGTCTTCCATGGCGATCAACCCGGCCCACAGGTAGCCGCTGTGCTCGGTGTTCCTGCCGTCCGGCCGCCAGGCCAGCCCCAGCAGCCTCAACCCGGACCGCGCCCATTCGTCGATCAATTGCAGCAGGCGGGTTTTCTCGCTCTTTTCTACCTGGCACATTCCCAGGACAATCTCGGGGGCGCCTTTCAGGAAGCTGCTTTCCCCTTCTGGTGTTCTGGCGCAGGTAGTCATGAATTTCTTTTCGCTGCTGAACATCTCTTCAGCCGTGCGCGTGGAATTGTTGAACAGCTCGTCCATGTCGGGGGTGCTGTTGGCCTGAACATATTTCCATAAAGCCGTATCGACCGGACCTTCTAAATCGTTGCACAGCATCATCACCTGTAATGCGCGCCGCTCGTCCTTCATCTCGCTGCGCGTTACGCGCATATTGCCTTCGGTCAGGGTGCCGGTTTTATCGGTGCAGATCACTGAAACCGAGCCCAGCGTCTCCACCGCCGCCAGGCGCTTAACCAGGCCGTGGCGCTTGAGAATCTTGCGCATCCCTAAAACCTGGATAACCGTCACGGCAATGAGCAGTCCTTCCGGGACGGCCGCGATAGCCAGGATAATGGAGGTTTCCAGCATTCCCAAAAATTCTTTGCCCATCAACAATCCGGCGATCAGGATAACGGCAGTGATGGCGCAGACGATCTGCGTCAGGGTGCGGCTGAAAGCCTTCAAACGCACCTGCAGCGGTGTGTCTTCCTCTTCATGTTCCTGCAGGCTGGAGGCAATTTTCCCAAGTTCCGTCTGCGTTCCGGTGCCGCTCACCTGCATCACGCCGCGGCCGGAACAGACCGTGGTGCCCATATACGCCAGGTCGCTGCCTTCTTCCGCTTTCTTCTCGACCGCTTCGCTTTCGCCGGTGAGAATGGCTTCGTTGACCGAAAATTGCAGGCACTCCAGCATTTTTCCATCCGCCGGGATGCGTTCGCCGTTTGTCATCAGCACCAGGTCGCCCGGCACCAATTCCCATACGTCGATCTCTTTACGTTCGCCGTCGCGGATCACGGTTGTGGTCGGTTTGAGCAATCCTTTCAAAGCCTGGTAGGTTTGCTGGGCTTTGTACTCCTGCACGAAACCCATGAC
This sequence comes from uncultured Pelolinea sp., assembly GCA_937902055.1. Lineage (GTDB taxonomy): Bacteria > Chloroflexota > Anaerolineae > Anaerolineales > Anaerolineaceae > Pelolinea. The sequence continues at coordinate 3,315 of CALGUJ010000345.1, read as the reverse complement.
CACATCGGCTGCCACTACGACCATGATGATGGCAAAGTCGCCATACTCGCCCACAATCAACGAAACCAATGCCGCGAACAGGATGATGTAGATCAGCGGGCTCTTGAATTGTGAAAAAAGGATCGACCAGGCGCTCGGTCCCTTCTTTTCTGGCAGTTGGTTCTTTCCAAATAGGCTTCTGCGGGTTTCGACCTCCGCGGAAGTCAAACCGGTGTAGTTGGTATTGGCTGAAATGCCGGGCATCTCAGCCTTGGTTGAATTGATCATGTGATGACTCTCCTGAAATTGTTAGCTTGAGCTTATCCGCTCTTGATGTGCCCAACCCCCTGCTTGAACAGGGCGATGATATGGTCGTCTTCCACTCGATAGAAGACCTCTTTCCCGCTGCGGCGCGCTTTGACAATTCCCATTTGCCGCAAGTGGCGCATGTGATGGGAAATTGCCGAATCGCTGATTCCCACCATCTCGGCCAGCGTATTGACGTTCAATTCCTGGTCGATTATCGCGGAAATGATTCTGATGCGGCTGGTATCGCTGAAAGCGCTGAATAACTCAGCTACATGAGCTGCATTGTGTTCATCCAAAATTGGTGTGTCTTTATTCATAGTATTAACATCTGAATATATATTCAGATGTTATTTTATACGAAACTCTGTCGCTGTCAAGGGAGAAATCACCATGGTCGTAAAATAAAAGAAGCCCATCTCTCGATAGGCCTCTGATCTCACGGTGTTGGACCGCTTTCTTTTATTCGCCCAATAAAGCAGCCGGCACGAACGGAAATGGTACCAGGTCGCTCAGCTTGCGTTCACCCAGGTATTTGCCGTTTTCGTCGCCGCTGATCACCAGCATGTGCAAACCGAATTCCAGCAGTACCTGGCGGCAGATGGCGCAGGGATAGGCTTCTGTTTTACTCGGCCCGACCACGGCGATGGCTTCGATCTCGCGTTCCCCCTCCGAGACGGCTTTCCAGGCGGCTACGCGCTCCGCGCATACCGTTCCGCCGTAGGAAACGTTCTCAATATTGGTCCCTCTAAAGACTTTCCCGCTTTTGGTCAGCACCGCCGCCCCCACCCGGAAGTTGGAATAGGGAGAGTAGGAATTTTCCGCCGCTTTGACCGCGGCAGCCAGCAGCTTGGTTTTCATCTCGTTATCAATCATGGTTTTTTCCTTTCAGGGAAACTCATTATACATAATTAACAGAGGTTAATACATCATCAACTGTCATTCCAAATAAAGAGAAAATCCCGGAACGAAAGGAGCAAGCTGGGCGGGTTTCCACCAGTACTCGGCTTTTGCGAGAATACCCGCCGCTATTATTTTCACAACCACGTAGGGCGGGTTTCCATACCCGCCGCTATTATTTCCCTAAGCAAGTGGGCAGATTCCTAAATGTGCCAGGCTTCCCCGGGTATACCCGCCAGATAGTATCGCCGGTAATCTCGACCAAAACATCGGTGAGGCCCAACCACTTCTGGATATCCGGCCGAGATCCTTCAACCCTAGCGGGATTCAGGATGACATCCCTGTGTTCCTCTGTGATTACAGCATTAATTGCCGCGCTGGTAATTGGGCGCGTCGCGTGTGATGGTCACGTCGTGGGGATGGCTCTCGATCAGCCCGGCGTTGGTGATGCGCACCAGCCGCGTGCGCGTGCGCAAATCTTCCAGGCAGGTCGCCCCGGCGTAGCCCATCCCCGAGCGCAGCCCGCCCACCAGTTGGTAGATGTAATCGCTCAGCGGGCCTTTGTAGGCGATCATGCCTTCGATGCCTTCCGGTACCAGCTTGCGTGCTTCTCCCTGCCCGCTGCCATATCGGTCGCGCCCAAAGCCCTGCATGGCGCCCTCGCTGCCCATGCCGCGGTAGGACTTGTATTGCCGGCCTTCGTACAAGATCAAATCGCCCGGGCCCTCGTCCAGGCCGGCCAGTAAACTGCCCAGCATGACCGTTTCCGCTCCGGCTGTGATGGCCTTGACGATCTCGCCGCTGTGTTTAATGCCGCCGTCGGCAATGAGCGGGATCCCCGCCTGCCGCGCGGCTTTGGCGCAGTTGTGAATGGCGCTCATCTGCGGCATGCCCGCGCCGGAGATGATGCGCGTGGTGCAGATCGAACCCGCTCCCACGCCCACCTTCACCGCGTCTGCGCCGGCTTCGATCAGCGCGCGCGTGCCTTCTTCCGTGACCACGTTGCCGCCGATCACTGGCATGCCCGGCAAAACGGCCTTGATGCGCCGGATGGCTTTCATCACGCCGGCCGAATGCCCATGGGCCGTATCCACCACCAGCACGTCCACGCCTTTGGAAGCCATCAACTCCGCGCGTTGTTCCAGGTCTGCTCCCACACCCACCGCCGCGCCCACCAGCAGCCTGCCGCCGCTATCTTTGGAAGCGTTCGGGTAGCGGATCTTTTTCTGGATGTCCTTGACTGTGATCAAGCCCTTCAGGCAGCCGCCATCGTCCACCAACGGCAATTTTTCGATGCGGTGCTGCTGCAGGATGCTCCTGGCTTGCTCCAGCGTAGTGCCTAACGGAGCGGTGACCAATCCCTCGCCGGTCATGAAATCAGCCACCGGTCGTTCGTAATCCGCGCTTTCCACAAAACGGATATCCCGGTTGGTGAGGATGCCGACCAATTTTTGCGAATCCGCGTCCACGATCGGGATGCCGCTGATGTGGAAACGCGCCATGATCGCTTCGGCGTCCTTGAGCGTGGCGTCCGGGGTCAGCGTGATCGGGTCGGAGATCATCCCCGATTCGGAACGCTTGACGATCTCCACTTCGCGCGCCTGCGCTTCCGGCGACAGGTTGCGATGGATGATGCCGATGCCGCCCTCGCGCGCCAGTGCGATTGCCATGCGCGACTCGGTCACGGTGTCCATCGCGGCGGAAAGAACCGGGATATTCAGGAAAATATCGCCCGCCAGCCGCGCCCGCACGTCCATTTGCGAAGGCAGCGCCTCGCTGTATCCCGGAACGATCAATAGATCGTCGAATGTCAGGGCTTCATTTGCGGAAAACAGGTCTTCGTTCATCAGGGCGCTCCATGCATCGGATTTCGCGCAATTATAAACGCCCGCGGGCTAGTTGTGTAGACATATTGTATAGACATTTCCGCGATTGGTAAGGTTGATCGTTGAGATTCAATACTTGTCAATATCAGGCCCCCGAATTACTGCGTTTCACTAGCAAAAATATTCGAATTATATGTTTTCGCGAGCCGCGTCAGCGGCGTGGCGATCTCACGGACAGATTTTCAATGCTTGTCGCAATTACGCCAACGCGATCTCGTAGCGACAGATTGCTTCGGCTTGCTAA
>CALGUJ010000344.1 GCA_937902055.1 uncultured Pelolinea sp. | reverse complement strand
TCGAAAAGCGCCAGCCAATCTTTATTGCCGAGTTCTTCTTTGATCAACCTGACCAGCGCAAAGCGGCGCAATTCCTCGTCGCAATTGATCCATAATCCTTTTGAGGTACGGCGGATCAGAGTGATGCGATATCGATCCAGCCAGGTTTCAATTTCGTTGGTGTCCTTAAAAATTATCGAGCGCGAGAAAGATTCGATCTCCGAGATCCTCTCGGTTGTGATCGGTTCATCGGAATTGAGCAGGTACAGGATGATGATACGGATGCGCTGTTCCCGTGTCAGGACGATATTGTTGTCATCGAGTTGGTTGGCGGCACCTAATACCTCGGCGCGCTTTTCCTGAGAGGCGACCAACTCCACGCCGTAACCGCGGCGGTCGATCAATTTGATGTTGTGGTAATTCAACCAGGACGCGGCGATGTCGATGTTGTACCTGACAACTCGCGCGCTTAAATTTGTCCGTTTGGCCAGTTCACCCAGGGTGATCTTTCCCTGTGTATTCAAAAGGATGCGGATGATATTGCGCTGACGGCTGTTGATATCCGGAAGACGAGGCGCCATCCATTCATTTTAGCATGGTTACTACAAACTTGTCACAACTTGTATAAAAAATTCTTGTAGATAATTCGCCGCCTCCAGATTTGTATAATGTTTTCATTCTTTGGAAACCCAAGTGACTTGGGTTTGATTTCCCAAGGATTGAATTTATTGACAGTGAGAGATGAACATGGAAGCAGCCATTCTTGACAACGTAAATATTGTTAAATTAGACCGGTCTACGCGTGACGAAGTTTTAAAAGATTTGTCAGAAATCGCCATTAACGCCGGCTTTGCCAAACAGGGTTACGACCAGGCGCTCATCGAGCGGGAAAATCAATACCCGACCGGTTTGCACATTCCCGAGGTGGAAGTAGCCATTCCCCATGCCGACGTTGAATGGGCAATCAAACCTTCTCTGACCATTGCCATTCTGGATCATCCGGTCACCTTCGGTTCGATGGATGGAAGCGGGGGAGATGTGATGGCAAAACTCGTGTTCATGCTGACCATCGAAGAACCCAGGGATCACATCGATTTTTTAAGAGCTTTTTCGGGGGTAATCGGGCAGACAGATATTCTGATGGATTTCGTCAATTCGGCGGATCCAGGGCCCATGTTTGAAAAAATCCGAAATAATTTACCTGTTCGCCAGGTAATCAATAAATAATCCAAAAGAAAAGGAGTTAAGAAAAGAGTATGGGAAGGCCTGCAGTGATTTTAGTAATGTGTGGTTCATCGGTGGCAACATCCAATCTGGCAGCAGTCAAACTGGAGGATGAAGCCGACCGAAGGAAGGTGCGGATTGTCACGAAAAAAGGAAAAGTTGCCGATTTTGACATGCTGGTCGATTTACACAAACCCGACCTGGTAGTGGCTACATCACAAACCCACGCGCGCGACAACATCAAAGTTTTCAGCGGCGTGCCACTGGTAACCACCCTGGGCCAGGACAAGTTATTCGATGAGGTCTTTGCTTACATCAAAGAGCTGGGCTTGGGATAACCCTAAATTTTCGTGAACACGGTTTGGAGTTCGCATTAAAAAAAGAACAGGAGGTCAATAGGGAAAGAATTATTAAAAATAACGGCTCGATAGTAATTCTGCATTAAAAAAAATAATCCAACAAAAGGAGTACGAAATGAATTCTGAATTGTTAAAAACAATCCTGGATCCAGTGATCGGCGCAGGTCCGCTATTCATGATTTTTATTGTATTCAGCGTGATCGGCCTGGTGCTGCGCCTGAAATTCCTGAAAGCGATCCGCAATGGTTTGATGATCGCGGTGGGCTTTGGCGGCGTGTATATTGTGGTTGATTATTTCCTCGGCCATGTTGCGCCTGCCGCGCAGGCATTGGCGGAAAAATTCGGCGGCGTCTTCTCCTACACCGACGTCGGCTGGGCAGCCAATGCGGCTTTCGCGTGGGGTTCACCCTGGGCATACCTGATCGTGATCATCATGATCGGCGTCAACCTGGTCATGATCGCCACCAAGATGACCGATACCCTGAACCTGAACATTTGGGACTTCTGGGAACCGATCTTCGCGGATTTGATCTTTTACGCGATCACGGGCAACATTGTGCTGACCATGATCTTCGCGGCTGCCATCGCCTGGTTCATCCTCGTATTGACCGATTTCAACGCGCAGCGCGGTTACTGCAAGGACATCGGCTTTGAGGGGTTGGCGTTCTATCAGGGCGGCAACGTGATCTGGGCGCCGCTTGCGCACTATATCGCCAAGGTACTGGATAAAGTCGGCTTGAAAGAAGCCAAATTCACCCCCGATTACATCCAGGAAAAATTCGGCGTCATCGGCGAACCTGCCATCCTGGGCGGTCTCATTGGCATGCTCATGGGCATCGGCGCGGGCTTCTTCTGGGTCGACATCGTCATGCTGATGATCGCACTCGCCACCTCCCTGGTCTTGATCCCCATGATGTCCGGCATCGTGATGCAGGCGTTGGTGCCGGTATCTGAAGCGGCAGCTACCTTCATGAAGAAATCAGCCGGCGGACGGCAGCTTTTCATCGGCGTTGATCCCGCCATCGCGGTCGGCAACACCACCGTTCTGGCTACCACCGTATTGATGATCCCGATCATGCTGCTGCTGGCGTTCATCATCCCGGGTGTGGGTATGGTTCCGTTGGCAGATCTGCCCTCCCTGCTGTTCATCTGGGTGTTCCTGGTTGCCCCCAACCACTTCGACATCGTCCGCACGTTGATCACGGCGACGATCGTTGGCGCGTTGGGCACCATCCTGGGCATTTGGGTAGCGCCCTGGTCCACGCTGGTTGCCAAAGCATCCGGTTTGGAATTTACCCCCGGCACC
>CALGUJ010000343.1 GCA_937902055.1 uncultured Pelolinea sp. | reverse complement strand
CGGGACAAAGCGCCCCAGGATTTCCGGCGTCAGTTTCGCTCCGGATGACGGCCAGAAGGGTGTGTTGGTTGCCGCCGGTGAGATCAAATGCACGTGGATATTGTCGCGCACCAGTTCCTCGCGCAACGCCGCGTTTAAGCCCTCAAGTCCGAATTTGGCCGCGCAATACGCCGTACGGTTATCTTCGCCGAATTTTCCCGCCCGCGAACCGATATTAACGATGCGCCCGCCGCCTGCCTTCCTCATGTAAGGAACGCCGGCACGCACACACAGGAACGTCGCTTTCAGGGTGGTATCGATGGTCCGATCCCAGAATTCCTCCGTGGTCTGCTCAAGGCTTCCCGGCGGCCCCCAAAAGGCGCAATTTACGAGGATATCCAGTTGGCCGTAATGCTTGACCACCTGCGCGGTCATCTCCTCAACCGACTTTCCATCGGTGATGTCCGTTGGAATCACAATGACCTGGGCGCCTTTCTCCTCGATCTCCTTTTTCAAAGCCATCAATTTTTCAGGGGTTCTGGCCACCAGGGCCAATCGAGCGCCCGCCGCGGCCAGCTTCAGGCTGACCTCACGGCCAATTCCGCCGCTTGCGCCGGTCACAATCGCTACTTTATTCGTAATGTCCATTTTTTCTTCCTTTCCCATCTATGCTATTAATCATTTTAAATGAAAAGAGGAAATGAACAATTCATCTCCTCTTTTTACTTCACCATTTATTTCTGGTTGAAGATGAACTTTCTGTAGATTGCCATGTTCTCGACGGCGTTGCCGTTTTTGATCATCTCTTCCAGTTTGTCCATGCCGATGCGGTCGATCAATTCATCGAATGCCATCATCCAGCGAATGCCCTCGGCGATCGTCTCCTTGGGGTCAGTGCGATAATTGAACAAATCCAAGGATTTCCATCCGGAATAGTTGGTCTTGCGCAGCCAGAAGAACATTTCCAGGAAAGCCAGGAAATGCACCGACGCGAACATCATATCGGCATCGGAATTGGCGTAATTGTCATTCATGTGCAGGTGGAATAACTTGCCGCCTTCCCGCTGCGCCAGGGCAACGCATTCGCCCAAATTCTCATGCTCGAAGAGCATGTGGCCGACATCCATATTCAAACCGACATTCTTGCGGTTTACATCGCGGATCATCAACAATGATTTGGAAACGCTGCCGATGGTGGAATAGGAACGCGGTTCAAAGGGTTTCGGTTCGAAACCCAATTTAATGTTCGGGTTGTGGTCGGCCGCCGCCTGCATGCCCTCGATCCACCATTCGTAAGCTTTGACGTAATCCGTCGTGAGGTAATAATCGTACCCATCCTGTCCGGGCCAGATATTGACGTATGGCGCGCCGACGTTGGCAGCCACATCCATTGTGCGTTTTACCAGGTCCAAAGCCTGTTTGCGGACTTTCGGATCGGTCGCGCCAAAGGTGCCATTGGCGAAATCATAGCTGCTCCACAAATTCGAGGCGATACCGATGATCTCCAGACCATTGGCGTCCAGCGCCGACCGAATCTCTTTCCAGTTTTTCTCATTGATACCGGTGCAAACTTCGGGATCGGATTCATCCATGTTGAATTCCAACCCCTGCGCCAGGCCCTGTTTTCCCGCGATTTCGATCATCTTCAGGATCAGGTTATTCGCGCCCTTGATCCCGTATTCTTTATTGAAGCGATCGGTCGGATAATTGTAATTGGTCACTATGACTGCATATTTACCTTCTGACATTTTGTCTCCTTTTCTAAATTGTCTACATAGAATGTGTTCAATGCGAATCCGGATTGTTCAGAAAAACACTCTGGACAATCCGGTAATCATGAAGTTATTTGGTTCCTGAAACCGCCGGTTTTTCAATGGCAGGTTCGTGGATCACCTTCGGTTTGTAGCGGAACTTCTGGGCTTCGATCAGCAAAGCGATCAGGATAATGAATCCGCGTACAGCTTCCACCCAGAAGGAATCGACTGACATCAGGTTCAAGGCATTATCGATCAGGGATAGCAGCATTACGCCGGCAAAAGCACCGCCCACGCTGCCCACACCGCCTTTCAAGCTGACGCCGCCGATAACAGAAGCAGCAACTGTCTCCAGCGTGTATCCTTCACCCAGCGTAGAGATTGAAGTCTCCAAACGACCCAGCAGCATCCAGCCGGCAAAAGCCGCCAGGAATCCGCCGATGGTGTAAGCCAGGGTGATCGTGCGTTTGGGATTGAAACCCGAAGCTGCTGCCGCATCCGGATTGGCGCCGACCGCCCGCAGTTCGCGGCCAAATTTGGAGTTGTTCAAAAGATAATTTACCAGCAAGAACATCGAGATCGTCACAATGATCGATACCGGGAATCCGGCAACCTTGGCGCTGCCGAGCCAGTTGAACGCCTTGGGAGAACCGGTCATGATCTGTCCGTTGCTGAGGATCATGGCTGCGCCGCGCAGCGACAACTGCATGGCCAGCGTTACGATGAAACCATTCATTTTCAATTGCGTGATCATCGTGCCAACCAGAAAGCCGACTAACGTTCCCAACAGCAGAATGATCGGGATCACCAGGAATGGATTCATCATCAATCCCGATCCCTGTGCTTCTCCCCTGATGCCGGGTTCGAGCATCAGCCACATGGCGAAAATTGTCGAGAGGGAGACCATGCCCTCAGCCGACAAATCGAAGTTACCGGTCAATAGAACAATGGTCTGGCCGATTGCCAGAATTCCCAGCACGCTGGCGTGCAGCAGGATGTTGATCAGGTTCGATTTTAAGGTAAAGTTGGGGATGTTCACTGCAAAATACGCAAACAAAACCGCCAGGATGATCCAGATGAAATTATCCAGAATCAACTTCACCCAGTCTTTTTTCTGACCTTTATTCATTGTTCTTTCCTCCTTCAATCGCAGCGAGGATTTTCTCAGGTGTCATGTCTTTAGAACCTTTCCTGAATTCTTTTGTCAACCTGCCGTCGTTCATCACAACGATCCGGTCGCACACACCCATCAGTTCACGGATTTCTGTGGAAATAATGATCACCGCCACGCCCTGACTGGCCATATCATCAATGATACGGAAGATATCCATTTTGGCGCGTACATCCACACCCTGGGTAGGCTCATGCAGAACCAGCACATCCGGCTTGGTGGTCGCCATCTTGGCAAAAACCACTTTCTGTTGATTTCCACCACTCAACAGGCGCACCGGTTGTTCGGTGGAAGGCGTTTTGATATCCAGTTCGGTAATATATTGGTCTACAATTTTCTTTTCTTCTTTTCGATTGACCAGGTTGATCAATCTCACCAGTTTGTCCAACACCGGATAAGTCACATTTTCGCGGACAGAACGCAAACCGACCAAACCGAAACGATAGCGGTCCTGCGGCAGGTAAGCCAACCCCTGATTGAAAGACTCGATCGGTTTGACAGCTTTGAATTCCTCGCCATGAATGGTGATCGTACCGATGCCGCGCGGTTCGAGGCCGAATAATCCCTTGCCCAATTGCTCCGCGCCGCAGCCCTGCAAACCGGTCAAACCAAGGATCTCGCCCTTTCTGAGTTCCAGGTTGATATCCTCGTAATAACCGCGGCGTTCCAAACCGCTGAGGTTGAGGATGACCTCTTCCACACAGGTGGATTCGCGCGTGTAATCCTCGACATCCTCACCCACCATCATGACGATCAATTTCGGGACATCGATATCCTTGACTTGTTCGGTCCCGACCACCCGCCCATCGCGAATGACAGTAACCCGGTCGCAAATCTCGAACACTTCTTCCAGGTGATGAGAAATATAAATAAATGAACCGCCTTTATTTTTCAGGGAACGGATAAAGCTGAATAACCGGTTGATATCCGCCCGCGAAAGCGAAGCGGTCGGTTCATCCAGGATGATCAATTTGGCGTTTCCAAACAAGGCTTTTGCGATGGCCAGCATGGTTTGCTCCGCCACACCCAAGCCTTCCACTTTTTTATTGACGTCCAAACCAAGGCCAAGTTTTTCGAGGCGTTCTTTTGCTTCCTGGTTGACCTTTTTCCAATCAATCATCCCCATTTTATTTTTGGGAAGTTCGCCGGCCAGGATATTTTCAGCTACAGTCAGGCTGTCCATCATCGCCACATGCTGCGGTACGTAAGCAATACCGGCCGCAATCGCTTCCTTGGGGCTCATGGCAACAAATTGCTCGTCGCCCACCGTGATGGCACCTTCATTCGGTTCCAAAATTCCCATCAGGATTGCCATCAAGGTGGATTTTCCTGCGCCATTCTTTCCAACCAGGCCGTGAATTTCACCCTGTTCGACGGAGAAGTTGACGTCCGTCAGTGCCTGGACACCGGGAAAAGCCTTGCTGACATTTTCCATCTTAAGGATTGGTGTTTTTTCCATAATCTCTTGTTTTGTATTCATTTCACCACTTCCTTAGTCTTTTACGACGGTCTTGTCTTTGAGACCGATTGTCGTATGCAGCAACGATTCAATAAGGGAGCGATTATGCATACGCCGCACCTTGATCGCATCCAGAAATACCGCGAACAACAAGATCAAACCGCGGCTGGTTTCAATCCAGAAAGGAGATACCTTCATGATGCTCAAACCGTTATCCAGAATGGACCAAAGCATCAAGCCGCCCAACGCGCCGATCATGTTTCCGCGGCCGCCGGCCATGCTGATACCGCCGATAACGGAGGCAGCCTGCACCGGGAAAGTCATGCCGGCGCCGGTGCGGGGAGTAGCCGAATCAAGGCGGCCTGCCGCCAGCAATCCGGCCAACGCCATGCACAACCCATCAATCAAATACACCCAGCGGATGACCTTATCCGTATCGATACCGGCATCTTTAGCCGCCACCACGTTGGAACCGGTGGCATACATGTTGCGTCCGAATTGGGTGTAACGGGTGATGATGTGGGCGATAACGAAGATCAAAATCACAAATACAGTCGCAACGGGAATATTGACAAAACCTCTTTCGAGGGGAATTTTATAAAGCGAACCTCCGCCCAGCCAGTTGAACGCTTTCGGAAAAAAGCTGGCAGTCGCACCGGGAGAAATGATATAAACAAGGCCGCGCAAAATCATTTGCATGGCGATTGTAACGATCAAGTTATTCATGCGCAAACGGGTGATCAGGAAACCGTTCACCAAACCAATCAATGCGCCAACGCCAAACATCAAGGGAATGGCAAGAAAAGGAGATAATTCCAAACCCAGGCCGCCGTTTTCAACCGTGGCCATCACCAATGCCGCCACCATCGCAGTCAATCCCAAACCCGATTCGGAAGAGAGGTCGAAATTGCCGGTGATCATGGTGAATGACTGTCCCAAGACCAACAATCCCAACGCCGACGTGCGGTACAGCAGGCTAATCAGATTATTTGGGGCGCGGAAACTTTTTGAAAGTGAAGAAAAGATTACCAAACCAGCAGCTACAAGCAACCAGATGAGGTTATCAAATAAGATCCCGAGAAGTTTGCTCGTTTTTTCTTTCACGAGGACACCTCATTTTTCAAGAATTTTTAATACCGGATAATTGCAGTGAATAAGCCGTATCGCTACGGCTTATTCAACATTATATACTTATTTACGAACTAGACTAGTTGTTGCCCCACAGAGCATCGCTGTCAGCATTTTCGGGGGTGACGGAGGTGGTGGCCAGGTTGCAGACGAAACCACTTTCGGTCTCGGCAATCGTGGCGGGTGACCACAGAGCGCCTTCCTGAACAACTTCGCCAACGGTCGGATCTTCGCCGGCCAGTTTCTTCTCGATCCAGTCAGCAATGATGCCGAAATCGGGAATGGGCTGGCTGGATGCCTGATCAGACCAACCATCGCGGATCGCCTGCAGAGCATCGGGGCTGCCATCAACACCGCACAGGAACACATGGCCTGCTTCGCCGCGCTGGAATTTCTTGCCGAGCTGCTCGAGGGCGGCCAAAACAACGGTGGTGCCGACGGAATCGGAGTGCATGTAGATACCATCCACATCGTCGCGGGAACCCAGGACGTCGAGGGTGGCGGATGAGAATTTGTCCGCTGCCCATTCGGTGGGTTTGGAAACAACTTCGATGTTCGGGTAGTCCTTCAGGAAGTCATTGAAGCCGCCGCCGCGCAATTGCGCAACGTTCTGGCCCAGGTCGCCTTGCAGTTCAAGGACAACGCCCTTGGGCTCGCCGTATTTTTCGGTCAGGAAAGCAACGAGAGCTTCAGCAGCCTGTTTGCCAGCCATGTAGTTGTCTGACTGGATGGTCATGTCAACTGCGCAGCCGATGGTGCCGCGGTCGATGGTGTAGAAGGGGATGCCGGCTTCGTGGGCTTTCGTCACGGAAGCGCAAATGGCCTGGCTGTCAACGGGGACAGTCACGATGGCATTGACACCCATGGCAATGAAATCATCGATTTGGTTGGCCTGTGCTTCGGAATCGAAATCAGCGTTGGTCGTGGTTACTTCCCAACCCTTGGCTTCCGAGTGGTCGATCAAACCTTGCATAATCTGGCCCTGGGCGCCGGACAATTCGGGGGCGCCGTAACCAATTACGACTTTGGCAGCTTCTTCAGCAGCAGGTGCTTCGGCGGCAGCTTCTTCAGCGGCGGGAGCCTCAGCTTTTGGCGCGCAAGCGGCGAACATCATGGCCGCAATCGCGATAATCGATAAAACGAGAAAACTCTTTTTCATTTACCTCTTCTCCTTGTTAAATATGTTTTAATATTTTATTTTTCGGATTACTGTAAACTATATTCTTGAATTGATCGATGGTCTCTTCCTCCTTTCGGTCGCAATTGGATGATTTCAAGTGATCAATGAATCATATAAAGATATTTCGATTGGTGTCCTTTTTATCTGGGGATTTGCAACCGAATAAAAATCAAGTCCATTTTCCTTATTGCAATAATCATATCCATTATTTTTGCATTTGTCAATGACAATTGTCAGCAAGTTCGGCTTTTACGTAAGTGAAATATTGTTCACTATTGCGTATTTTCTCACAAACATATTAACACAATACCCATCGAATGTCAATTCCCAGGGATTCGCCAGGATCGCAGATGATCAGCGTCTTTTTACATTTTTCGCATCACATCCAGTATGCTCGTAGCGAGGATCTCGTCAATGATGAGCACTGAAAATAATCTCGTCTTCATGGCTGCCAGCACCGCGCGCGTTTTCTCCACCCCGCCCGCCACCGACACCACAACTTTGGTTTTCCTCAATTGATCCAGACTGATGCTGATCATGCGTTCGTTGAATTCAGATTCAATTAAATTTCCTTCATTATCGAAGTGTCTTCCGCAAACATCGCCGACCGCGCCTTTTTTCATCATCATGTGCATATATTTCTCCCCTACATACGCGATGCTGCCTGGGGATGGCGGAACAGAGCCGATGCCGATGACCGCCATGGATAGTTTGTCCCAACGTTCAACCGCCGGCTTCACTTCAGGGTCGTTCATTAATTCATTCCTGAGCTGGGCGGAGGATACAAACATGGGGGTCAAGAGGAAATACGGTTTGCCGTTGAAACTCTGGGCAGTTTGCAGAACAATCTGATTGATTTGCGAATAAGTGCCGGTATATCCGCGTTCGCCCATGAGAGGTACCACCTCGATATCGCGAGGCACCGAAGGCGCCAGCAATTGAACGATCCGGGTGATCGTTCTCCCCCAGGCCATGCCGAGAATATCCGAATCGGTGATATTTTGCTCAATATATTTGGCTGCCGCCCCGGCGATTGCGCGCATGTTCAAATCCTGGTATTTATGCATGCCGGGAACCACAAAAACACGATCCAGATTGGCCCGTTCCTGGATCTCCAGCGCCATGTTTTCGCTCGAATTCATCGGGTTGACAACCTCAATGCGGACGATACCGCGGTCGCGGGCCTGCTGCAAATATTGCGCGATCAACGATCTCGATACCTGCAGCCGGTCAGCAATTTCCTGCTGGGAATAGTTCTCATCGTAATAAAGATGAGCCACCTCCACCAGTCGCATGATCAATTCGGATTTTTCGATCTTCGGTTCTGCCATATTTCATCTCTCTCGCATGATCATAGATTCAGAACGCCATTTTTAATGAACACGGTGGCCGCCGCGCCGATCAACGCGGAGTTGTCGAAACTTTCCCTCTCTATTCGCAAGTCACGCCGCGCTTCGACAGTCATCAGGAATCCGCGTATGCGTTCATCCACCCGCTGGATGAAATCCGCCGATCCTTTGGTCACCCCGCCTCCCAGAACGATCATTTCCAGATCGAGCAAGTTCACCATTGAGGATAAGGAAATTCCCAACTTCCTGATCTGTTCGCGAATAATTTCTTGAGCCGCCGGGTCTTGCAAAGTTTCCGCCTCGAATACCATGCGCGTCGTGACCGGCGTGCCGGCTTTTTCGCTGAGCTGCCTGAGTATCGGGCTTCTGCCTTCGTCCACAGCCTGCTGCCCATAACGCGCAAGCGCCGGCCCGGCCACGTAACTCTCAAAACATCCTCGTTGGCCGCATCCGCAAGGGTACCCGCCCCGTTCATCATAAATCCCATGCCCGAGGTTGCCGGCAAAGCCGTGGCTGCCCCCGTAGAGCTTGCCATCTAGGTATAGATATCCCCCGTAACCCGTCCCGATGGTCATCCACGCAACATATTTCATCCCCCTTGCCTTGCCCCAAAGAAGTTCGGCAATCAAAGCCATGCGCACATCGGTGGCAGCGTAAATTGGGGTTTTGAACCGTTCGGCGGCGATCTTTCCAAATGGCATATTGTGCCAATGCAAATTCGCCACCAGGACAGCTTCACCGGTCAGATCGTCGATATTTCCGCAAATACTGAATCCGGCTCCGAGAAAGCACGAACTGCTTGCTTTGGCTTTCTCAACGAAAGGCGCCAGCAAATCCATGATCCCATCGATATCCGCAACACCGCCGGAATCGAAAGGAACCAGCAGCCGTTCACACGGTTGAACCAGCTGCCCTTTCAGGTCGACCAGCGCGATATCCATTTTTGTCCCGCCAATGTCGACAGCCAAAGCTTGAGCGTTCTCGATCTCGTTCAGAAGACCACCTCCGGACTTTGCACTAATTAATTGTAATCAAAAAACTTATTTTCTCGCCTCGTTCAAAACCAAAACTGCTTTACCATCGCGTTCGACAACTCTTTTGAGGAATCCGCTGGCTTCAATTTGACCATAGTCGTGCCCGGCGGAGAGATGGTAGGATGCAACGAAAACCAGGGGGTCTTTGCCTGTATTTACCACACGGTGCGCCCACATGGGGGGAATATGGCTGATTGTCCCGGCCGTCCATTCATGCGCCTCGAACTCACCATCGCGGGTTTCCATCAATAAGTAGCCTTCGCCTTTTACGCAGAAATAGATTTCCGGTTGGTCTTCGGCTTCGTGAAAGTGCCCTTTGGTCATGTGGTATTCATCGCCAACTTTCCCTGGCTGAATTCGCGTTGTCCCTAAAGCCATATCCGATTTACTGGTCTTGAATCCATAGTAGAAAATCTCGTAAACCAACGGATCGCTGCCCGTGACCATGGCTTTAACCGCATCCTGGTCGTGGAACATCATTGAAAGGTCGCTCACCTTGCGCTGCACCATCTTCTCTTTTGGGAAAAATTCGCCCATTTCCCAATCATATTGAACGCGGATGGGATAGTCTTCTTTTTGTAATGTCATTTGTTTTTTCTCCAATATTTTCTACGCATTTTCCAGTAAATTTCGCAATGCAGCCAAAAATTCTGCAACCGCCATACCATCCAATACACGATGGTCAGCCGTAACCGTCAGGTTGATCACCATCCGCGAAGTGAATTTTCCGTCCGCGTCGCGTGCAACCTGCTCTCGAATATTGCCGACGCCCAGGATAGCCGACTGTCCCGGATCGATGAGCGGCGTGAAGCTGGTTACCTGCATCATGCCCAAATTGCTTACCGTGAAAGTCGCGCCGGTGGCGGCTTCCAACTTCAATTCGCCCGCCTTAGCATCTTCCACAAGTTCCGCCAACCGCGCACCGATTTCTTCAATGTCAAGAGTATCCGCATCGTGGATCACCGGGACAAACAAACCCGTCGGTGTTGCGGTTGCCACAGCGATATTGACCGCATCGAACGCGAAAATTGCATCCCTTTCGGCATCATAACGGGCGTTCATGCGTTTATGCTGAGATAACGCTTCCGCGATCTTCTTCACCAGGACGGCAGTGACGGTAACCTTGCCGCCGGTCTTCGTTTTTTGCTCCCTGGCCACATCCAGCAAACGCCCGGCAGGCATATCCATTGAAACCGAAAACTGCGGGATAGTCTGCGCGCTTTGCAGCATTCTGCGAGCGGTGATCGATTGGATCTTCGTCAATGGGATGATCGCACCCGCCGTTCCTTTTTTATCCGTCATTCCGTTTTCGCGGGCGTATTTCTGGATCATCTCGGATGTGATCCGCGTGACGCCATCGGGCAATGGGATGCTGGCCCAATCGATACCCAGCTCCTTCGCAACCCGCCTGGCATTTGGCGCAATATTTACGTGATCCGTTTCGCCGGTCGCCTGGTTTTTCTCGCGGGCTGGTTCCTCGCCTTGCGGGTCCGCGACCGGCGGTTGAGCGGAGCTCTTGGGCAATTCGGCACTGGACGGCTCGGGTTCAGCCTGCCAGCTTTCACCTTCATTG